>CAZOXC010000187.1:0-6387 GCA_964583205.1 uncultured Pirellulaceae bacterium
GTTTTGTCTGGCGATCCGCAGTGCTCGATCAATCAAGTTCTGCGTGTAGGGTTCGCACATGTCAGGAAAACGCTCGCCCAGACGATCGTCGTTGATGCCGATCAGCGGGTTGCCGCCCATCAAGTTGATTTGGTCTTCGATCAGCATGATATCGCCATCTTTGTAGTAGGGGTTGAGTCCACCGCAGGCATTGGAAACGACCAGCAAGTCCGCACCCATTGCTTTGAAGACTCGCACGGGCAAGGTAATCGCCTGAAGCGGATAACCTTCGTACATGTGCAAGCGGCCTTCCATCGCCATCACGGGCAGGCCGTTGAGTTTTCCACAAACAAGTCGACCGGCGTGGCTGGTGGCGGTGGACTGTGGAAAGTTTGGAATTTCGGCGTAATCGATGGATGCTTCGACTTCGATTTGCTCGACCAGCGAACCCAGGCCGGTGCCCAGAACGATTCCAGCTTTCGGAGCATGATCCCAGGACTTGCGGATGAAGGTGACGGCTTCCTGAATTTGATCGTAGAGATGGAGCATGATTCTTTTAGTTGCGAATTCCAGTAGTGATTTCGGTTTAAGCGGATATTGCACCAAACCAGAGTGCGCACCGATTCTAAGCAATCCTGGAAATCAAGCGAGACGCCCAAGCAAATTGATCCCGGCGCAAATTGTTACCGGGCAATTTGGTGCCGGGCAATCTGGCCTGGGGACCGTTGCTTGAAATGCGTATCTGAAGACAAAATTGAATCCGCAGTCGCGAATTATTGCTTTCTCGAGGAGCTTTCGAGAGTCGCGGAAACATCTTCACCTTCGGTGGTCGGTGCGACTGCATTGAACTGCACCGCATCCAGCAGCTCCATTTCGAATCCATTGAATTCGCTGGCCAATTCCTGTTCCAAAGTGAACAGCAACTGCACTCGACGGTTATCCGGTGAAATCATGGTGAAATAGATCCATCGCATGTCAATTTCATTGGAAGTTCCGTCGGCATCGATTCGCATCCACTGGTTGCGGGAAAGCGAGGGAGATTGTTGTGCGTTGATTACTCGGCCGCCATTGCTGGAAATTGCGTTTTCTACATTGCGCTTGAACAGGTCCAGCGAGTTCGGAACTCCGGCTGGATGATCGGACAAGGGAATGATGTCGCATTGCCCCAGGACTCGGCCATTACGAATGCAACGCAAGACCGTACGGTCCTCGCGATCACTGATGACTCGCCAATGTCGAGGATGGATCATCGAGTAAGGTCCGCACTTGGTCGTCATCACAAGTTGGTTGGGGTTGCTGCTGGGATCCATCTTGAGTTTTCCCAATTCTGCGTTGGTCAATCGTACGCCGGCTCGATCTGGAGTGATCGTTGATTCCATCCAGATGGTTGCCTCGTATCCGGGCTGCACCGGGCTGGCATCGCGGTTTTCAGCGAGTTTCAGGCGAATGCCGGACACGTAACCGTCGCGGCGGTTGAATGAGAGTGAGCCTTTAACAGTCATTTTTGCCGCGGCGCCGTCGATATCTCCCATCGCTTCGCCCGTCAGCAGAATCGTGGCGGAACTGGAATTGATATCCTTGATTCGAGCGAATACTTGATTGTCGTCCACCAGATCCCAGCCCAGCACGTCGGCCAGCAAACCACTGTCGGTCTTCCACTGCTCGTCAACAGCAACATCTTGTTTGGCAATCCACTTGGTCAGCACCATCGAGTTGGCTGGGGTGATCACCAGATCCAGCTCTTCGTTGGTCAGAGTTGGTTTGGGTGTTTGATAGGAAATGCGTTTGCCGTCTGCCTGGACGCTGTTGCTGCGTTCAAGGATCAGGTAGCGGTTGTCATCGTTCAATTCAAAATTGACAATCCCATGACCGATTTCAGCGCGGGATTTGGCAAAGTTGTAATAACGAATCGACTTTTGTCTTCCCTGGCTGGCTCCCAGTCGCTCTTCGTAGCGATAGTTGGCCAGTACGTTCATGGAGACTGTACGAGTCTCTTTGGTTGGATCCATCACCAGCATGCCCTTGGCTTCCAACTTGGTATCAACATTAAATGTTGAGACTTTCTTTCCGACATTCAGGTCGTACTTTTTGGAATCTCCGCTTTGGGCGGCCAGAAAACTGGTCGGATAGAGAATCGTAATAACCAGCAGAGCAGAAGCCAGCCGACAAGAACTTGAGCAAATTCCAGAAAATTTCATGTTTTTTTCCAAGATATTGATACCGCCTGCGAAATTGCTGTGTCACGTCCCGATAGGAACATCGAATTCAAGATCGGCGATTTGACAAAGCCCTACGTAACCAGGGGAACTGGATAACGGAAACCAGTGAGCGACTTGGTTGAAATCGGCATATGGAACTTAGTCGTTGATTTCCATATATCCGATTCTCGCTCTCCTATTCCGGGAAATTTTGCGGCTTGAGCAATCTGAGGAAGCTAGGCCGAGTTTGCTCCCCAAAAGTAGTAGTTTTGAGGCTTTGTCGGTTCAATAACCCACGATCTGTTCGCTTCCTGGCGAATCCGCAGTACTTCCAAACGAAATACAGGTACACTTAATAGGACGGCCAAGCATTTTGCTAGTAGTTCTTTTTGTAACCTTATTTTATTGATACTTGCGCTTCCTCGGCAGCTCCGCTTCCACGACTTTGCCACAATGTGGTCTTTATGGCCAGCATGATGGCAAGGGGTTTTTTCCGGGCGGCAATCGAAATTCAATTGAACTGAGTTCAATTGGAAGTCGTAAGGCTGACACGGAAACTGCGTCAAACAATTATTGCTGACGCAAGTGCCCTTGGCACTGAAGCAACCATTACCAGGAAGGGGTGGCCAAGTACGAAAATGCAAAGGAATGCGTGAAACTTCGGCGGCTTTTGAGCGTCTATATAGTGACGAGCGAAACGCCCTAAGGTGAACAACACTCCCCTAAGTTAACCACCATACATTTGAGTCTTGTCAGTTTTTTGGCTGGCTGGAATCGGTTAACGGGACGCAGAGAGGACCAACAATATGCATTCCGATTACAAATCCTACGCCATCGAGCAACTTCGCGATCAGCAATCCCGGTTCGCGCCGCGTGAAAAGAAGCTGGAGCAGGTTGATAACGCCGAGCGCTTGCTGCGCGAAATCGACTCGGAAAGAACATACAGTTATGAGTACGTTTGTTTTCGGGTAACCGGCTATCGCCCGGATGTAAATGAAATCATCACGATCAGCGGCAAGCAGTTGCAGCATGATTTGCTGAGCTTGATCGAAGACCTCTCGGAATCCGCCGACATCAAGGCGGCTGAGATCCAGCAGCCTGTGCATACAGTTGAGCAGCTTAGCAAGATGTTCAACGTTTCCACCAAGACGATTTCTCGTTGGCGTCAACAAGGGCTCGTCAGCCGCAAGATCATTTTTGATGGTGGTCGCAAGCGAGTGGGATTTCTGCATAGTGCCGTTGACCACTTCGTGAAAGAAAACCGTGACAAGGTGAAGCGTGGCGAGCGTTTTAGTCAGCTCAGCGAGCAGGACAAGGACGAAATCATTGATCGAGCTCGACGTCTGGCCAAAGCTGGCGGTTGCCCGGCCGAAGTGACTCGGCGAATCGCCCAGCACATGAGGCGCAGCGTGGAGACGATCCGCTACACGATCAAGCAGTTTGACGAGAAAAATCCGGACTTGGCGGTCTTCCCGGATCAGACCGGTCCGCTCAATCTGGAAATCAAGGAACGCATATACGCGGAATACCTTTCCGGCAGAACCATGGACTCGATCGTGCGTCGCTACTGTCGCACCAAGAGTACGGTATATCGGGTGATTAATGAGATGCGAGCCGCTGCGATCCACGAATTGCCGCTTGATTTCATGGACAGTCCGGAATTTCATCGTCGTGCTGCGGACAAGAAAATCCTGGCCCCGATTCCGGAGCCTGAGCACACGCCGCGCAAGGTCAAGCCGCCTGCTGGTTTGCCTCGCTACCTGGCTTCGTTGTATGAGACGGCATTGCTGACTCGAGAACAGGAAGCTCACATCTTCCGCAAATTCAATTACTTGAAGTTCAAAGCCAAGAAACTGCGCGATGCACTGGATTCCGAACGGCCCAAGGCATCGGATATGGATGCCATCGAACGGATTTATGCTGACGTGGTCAAGGTGAAGAACTTGATTGTTCAATCGAACTTGCGGCTGGTGGTTTCGATTGCCAAGCGGCATGTTTCGCCGAGCGACGACTTTTTCCAACTGGTCAGTGACGGCAATATGTCCTTGATCCGGGCCGGTGAGAAATTCGATTACACTCGGGGCAACAAATTCAGCACCTACGCCAGTTGGGCGATCATGAAGAACTTTGCTCGAACGATTCCTGACGAGTACAAGCAGCGTGATCGTTTCCGACCGACAACCGAAGAGATGTTCCTGGCCACAGAAGACGAGCGAAGTGATGCGTATTGGCACGAGTCTGCTCAGCGCACCCGCTTGGCTCAGGTTGGCAAGATTCTCAATCGTCTGGACGAGCGAGAGCAGAAAATCATCATCAGTCGCTTCGGTCTGGACTACAGCCAGGAGCCATTGACCTTGAAAGAGGTGGGTGCGGAGCTGGGTGTGACCAAGGAGCGGATTCGCCAGATTGAGGCTCGGGCGCTTTCCAAGCTTCGGGCTGCGGCCAAAGAAGAAAAGATTGAGCTGCCCGAGTAAAATCGAGCGACTCACAGTAGGCTTACAAAGCTACAAAAACGAAAAAAGGCGACTTGCATGAGTCGCCTTTTCTTATGGTTAGGCGGTTAATTGTGGGTCGGCGGTGGCTGATCTGGAAGGTAGAACCGGCAAATCGCAGAAATTTCAGGATTGCGATGCCGCCTGCCAAACCTACTTGGTATGTTCAGGCACAGAATAAAATACCGGTACACACTAGAGTTACCTCGATGATTTTCTTTTACGGAGTAAACCAGATGAAAAATTTAATGGTTTGCCTTGCTTTGGTTATTGGTGGACAAGCGCTTGTTGCGCAGCAGTCCAGCCTGGCCTCGGCAGATGGCAATTCGGACGGCACAGTGACAGTCGAGGAGTTTGCGGCCTACGCAAAGACTCGTCTGCGCGACGGTGACAATGAAATGGTCGACAAATTCGCGTCCAAAGTGGATGCCGATGGAAACGGCGAAATTAGTGACAGTGAATTTGCAGGACGGATGGAAGTTTTCCAAGCCATGTCTGAAATGCAAGAAGAAGCGGATGACAATGATGAGCCGCTCAAAGTCGGTGATGAAGCCGCAGATTTTGAACTAAAGACAATCGATGGCACAATCAAGTTGTCTGACAATTTCGGTGACGATGGAAATCCCGTAGTTGTTGTCTTTTCACGAGCCAATTGGTGACCTTTCTGCATGAGACAGCTAGTTGAGCTGGGCGAACAGGCAGAAAAGTTTGAAGAAATGGGCACCAAGGTTATTGCAGTATTTCGTGAAGAAGCCGAAGCCGAAGAAGGTCTAAAGAAAATCAAAGAGAAAACTGAGACTCCATTTGTGCTTGCTCTTGACCGGGGCAACGAAAAGACCGGACGCTATAGTTCTGAGCGGGGCGAATTTTCTGGGTATGTGATCGATCCTTCTGGAAAAATCACTTCAATTTTCGAAGGAAATTTGCGTGACCGAGCCAAGTCAAAAGAGGTGCTCGAAGCTGTTGCGGCAGCCGCAGGCGAAGAAGGCTCTGGTGAAAGAGCCTCAGAATCTAGAGGCTCCAGCTCTAAAGGTTCCAGTTCCAAAGGTTCCAGCTCTAAAGGCTCGGGCAAAAAGTAAGACGAATTGCCTTTGCTTGGTTACCGTCTAGTCCAAACTTGACTAGTAGCGGCCGAGCGAGCGGAACTCTTGATAAACGTTCAATCCCCCCTGACTAAGGGGGGATTTTTTTATGGAATGATGGGGGGCGAATTGGCGCCAGCCCCGTTCAGATATGATGTCTGATCTGTGACCCAGCGATGGTGGAAATTGGTTATCAATTCAACCGATTAACTGGATTGATTTGGTATTGTTACTGAGTGAAAGTTCGGTATATTAGCCGGTTTTCGACTCCGTCGGGTTCAACCTTGGCATCCATCCGTGCGCCGCAAAATGGCGAAAAACACGAGGAAATGCCAAGTTTTGAAGATAGCCAGATGTCACCCTGGTTGGCCAAAAGTAGGACTGATTCCAATTCCCTCTGACCTTTCGCATTTTTTTGCGGGGAAGTTGTAACTTTTCCGCGATCAAATTGCCGAGATTTGAGTCTTGTGGGTAGTTGGGATTGCGATTGTCGGGCTGTTGTTCAGCCGGATTGGTCGCTTGATTGACTTGCTTTTGTCTAGTCTGCTGGGAATCCAGCAATTCCAGGTTGCCTGTAAATGCCAGTGTAGCTCAGTTGGTAGAGCAGCTGATTTGTAATCAGCCGGTCGTGGGTTC
>CAZOXC010000188.1:0-2958 GCA_964583205.1 uncultured Pirellulaceae bacterium
GGCCAGGACAGCAGTTTCAAACATTACTCGTTCAACTCGAAAGAATGGCCGGGCGGTTTTGGTCAGCAAGTACTCGGGGATACCTGGGTGAATCATCATGGCCATCACAAGTCCGAGAGTACTCGAGGGATCGTCAATCAGGAACATGCGGACCATGTGGTATTGAAGGGGATCGACGATGTGTGGGGCGACACCGACGTTTACGGCATCAACAAACTTCCGGATGAAGCCCAAGTGTTGTTGCACGGCCAGGTGCTGGCTGGAATGTCGCCTGATGACGCGCCGGTCGAAGGAAAAAAGAATGATCCGATGATGCCGATTGCCTGGTTCAAGGACTATCAGTTGCCACAGGGCGAAAAAGGGTTGGCATTTTGCACCACGATGGGAAGTTCAACTGACTTTGCCAGCGCAGATTTGCGACGATTGGTAGTCAACGCGTCTTACTTCATGCTGGGCATGGAAGACAAAATTAAAGCCGATACGATGGTGGACTTTGTGACCGAATACAAACCAACGATGTTCGGTTTCAAGTCTTATACACAGGGTGTCAAACCATCCGATTTTAAAATCGAAAAGTAAACTTGGACGCTCGCTGTTTCCTGGTTGATCGCAGTATTGCTGAACGTTGCCGGCATGGGGTGCGCGTTTGTACGATCGACTCGAATCCCGTGGTTATCTGAAGAAGTAGACAGGAAGTCGAATGGCGATTGAAATCGAACGAAAATTTCGAGTGACCAGTGATGTTTGGAAAGATGCCAAGCCCGTCTATTATTGCCAAGGGTACTTGAACCAGGATCGCGATCGAACGGTTCGAGTACGGATTGCCGAAAACCAGGCCTGGCTCACGATCAAGGGACCAACGGTTGATGCTTCCCGCCTGGAATTCGAATATGAAATTCCAGTGGCTGACGCGAAACAGATTGTCGAGCTCTGCAATCGCCCATTGATTGAGAAGCATCGTCGAGTGATCAAGTTTGCCGGAAACGATTGGGAAGTCGACGAATTCCTGAATGAAAATCAAGGCTTGGTGGTCGCCGAAGTGGAGCTTGACTCACGCGATCAGCTTGTCGAGTTGCCCGATTGGATAGGGGAAGAAGTCACCGATGATCCTCGCTACTTCAATTCGAACCTTGCCCGCAATCCTTACAGTAGCTGGGCCGAAGATTGATCGTGCTACAGATTGATCGCGCTACAGATTGATCACGGCCGAAGACTATTACTGCGTTTGCCCCGTGATTCGTCCAAGGCAAAGACAAATGACGCAAACAAATTTTACTCTTCGACAACAACGGTCTTGCCACCCTCGCCGCTTGAAATGCCAAACACAACGTAGTGGACATCGTCATCGCAACAGTTGGTCATTTTGTGAATCTCGCGCGGCTCGACCAACACGGCGTCACCGCGCTGCAGTGTGACCTGTTGCTGGTCCACGGTCATCGAAACCTGGCCGTTCAGAATGATGAAGACTTCCTGCATATCTTCGTGGTAATGCGTTTGAAAAGATTTTCCGGTTGGGCAAAGCGACCAGTTAACCATCTGAATTTGCCCAGCTTGCAAATGTTCACCAGTTGCTAGAACTTTCTTTAGCACGCCTGGATTTTTTTTGTCCTCGTGCGAAGCTGGTGTAAATTCGATTTGGTCACCTCGGACGACTCGCATGCTTCAATTTCTCGCAGAAAGATCGTGACAGTTTTCACAAGCCCTCATTTGAGTCGCTCGTGAAAAATTTCACAATCGAAGAAGCCGACAAATACGAGAAAATACTTTTGACCTGGACCGCTTCAGCTATAGAATTCACGCAGAAAGACTCGCCATTCTCATAAATGAAGGAGAGCTTAAATGCACCCGATGATGCTCGAAAGAGATCGGATTCAATCTGAATTACAGCGACCAACTGAACAATCAAACTACGAGCGAATGAAGGCGATTTTGTCTCAATATCGTGGAAAGGATTTCAGAATCTTTCGACGTCAGGCGATCACCGAGCATCAACAAAAGCCACACGTTCCGTTTAGGTACGAGGCCAAATGGCTCAAGTCTTTGAAGGTCGCACTGCATGCCAAGAACCGCGAGCTGGGTCAGACTTAAGAAAGCCAACTCGAAAGTTCCACTTAGTTTGTCTTCTTCAAGCAAACTCTTTCAAAAGCACCCTTTCAAACGCATCCTTTAAAACACATCCTTTAAAACACATCGCGGCGAGCGAGCCCCGGTAAACGGGCTCCGGTGAAACACGGCTGATTGATCGGCCGTTTTTTTATGCGCTGTCTAACACAAATTGGTCAGAAAACCCGGCAGAATCACATATTGAGAATCGGCCGGTTTCAATTGTTGGCGACTCAATTAAAATCGTCGAATTCATCTGACTGAAAGAGATTGCCCATATGAAATCGTCGAAAAAAGTATTGTTGTTAGCGGCTGTTGTTGGCCTGATTCAGCTTGGAAATTGTCCGGCCGTCGTCGCCCAGGACTCGGTTCAGGAAATCGTCACCAAGTATGAACCCATCGCCGCGAAAATCATCGAAGAGACTCGTCGATCAAACAATTCATATTTGAAACTGCAGGAATTGTGTGACGATATCGGAAATCGGCTCAGTGGCAGCGAATCTCTGGAGCAGGCGATCGACTGGGCGGTTGCTTCGATGGAAGCCGACGGCCATCAAAATGTTCGCAAAGAAAAGGTGATGGTCCGCAAATGGGTTCGAGGTACAGAGTATTGCAAACTGGTTGAACCGGCTGAAGTTGATTTTCCAATGTTGGGATTGGGTGGTTCGGTGGGGACACCAAAAGGCGGAATTACGGCTGAAGTGATTGTCGTCAGTGACAAGGAACAACTGGACTCGCTGGACGATTCTGACATCGAAGGCAAAATCGTGGTTTTCAACAAAGTGATGCCACCATTTTCTAAAACCGAAGGTTCGGGATACGGCGACACGGTTCAATATCGGTCGAACGGAGCCA
>CAZOXC010000188.1:2968-6372 GCA_964583205.1 uncultured Pirellulaceae bacterium
GGGCTGCCGAGCGTGGCGGTGTTGCGGCATTGGTTCGCTCGGTAACTGCCTACTCGCTGGAAAGTCCGCACACGGGTGCGATGCGTTACGGCGATGCTGAGACCAAAGTTCCGACGGCTGCGATCACGGTCGAAGCCGCCGAACGACTGGCTCGTTTGCAGGCTCGAGGCATCTCGCCCAAGGTTAACCTGTACATGGAAGCGCGAGACGAAGGTGAAGTTCCTTCTGCAAACGTGCTGGCCGAAATTGTCGGATCAGAGAAGCCGGAAGAGATTGTGGTCATTGGCGGACATATCGATTCCTGGGATGTGGGCCAAGGTGCTCATGACGACGGAACCGGTTGTGTCGTGGCGATGGAAGCCTTGACGATCATCAGAAAACTGGGGTTAAAGCCCCGGCGAACTATTCGAGTCGTCTTGTGGACCAATGAAGAAAACGGGGTGGCCGGGGCACGCCACTATGCCGCCAATCATCAACGAGAAAAACATGTTGCTGGAATCGAGTCGGATTCTGGTGGTTTCGCTCCGGAAGGTCTGTCCATCGATATGGAGGACAAAAAGAAAGAGGAGATCGCCGTCAAACAACTGACCGAGATTCTCAAGTTGCTTGAGCCTGTTCGAGCAACCAAGGTGACCACAGGATTTTCTGGAGTGGATGTCGGGTTACTCAAACCGCTGGGAACCCCTTGCATGGGCTTGAGCGTGGATGGCCGTCGTTATTTTAATACGCACCACACCCATGCCGATACAATTGATAAGGTTGATCCAGACGAGCTAACTGACTGCACGGTTGTCTTCGCGGTGATGGCCTATGTGCTGGCCGACATGCCCGGACAATTGGGTGACGAGTAAACTGTGTCTCAAATTGGCAAATGTATGCGAGATTGCCGGAAATTTCTGTTAGTTTTGCGAATCTGATGCGACAAGCTTGTCGAAATTACGGTTGATGGAAAACTGAGTTGTTTTACAAGGCTGGACAATGTTTTTAAAACTCATGGCAACGATCGGTGCAATCGGATCGTTGACTTTCCTTTCCATTCTGGTCAATGGAGCCAAGTTGCCGCACCTGGAAACGGTTTGTGGCCAGTGGGGCTGACTGCCGCCCACGAACGCATTGGTTTCAATGCACTTGATCTGGCTATCGTTGTTTGTCCCGACGATGGTGTTTGTCTGGAATCAGTTTCTGGCGGCCCAGTTACTCAAAGTCTGGGTGATTTGTGCTGGCATTGGGGTAGTTGGTCTGGGAGCGGTGGTCGGAGTCGATTTTGTGAGCTTCCTGGGGTCAGTAGGCGGTGAGTACAACATGAACCGAACATTGTTCGCATTGCTGACGACTCATAACTTTCCGTTGATTGCGTTCTTGGTCGGGAGCGTTGTCAATTTGACGTTCTCGTTTTTCTTTCGCAAGAAAATTCGAGCCGCGATGAAGCAGAAATATAAAATCGGCCATCAAGAAGATGCCGCGACCGAGCAACCTGTTGCTCTGGACGCGACGTAAGTTAGCAAGCCTGCATCAATCAACTTGAATCAAGCCAACCTGAACCGAGCAACTTGAAGTTGCTCGTCCCGGCCGAAGAGACCAACTGCTGATCTATTTCATTTCGAACGCATAAAGTGCTTCAAAAGTTCGAATGTAAATTCGGCCATTGGCAATTGCTGGCGAAGCGGTCGTTTCTTCGGCCAAATCGTTGGTCGCCAATAACTCCGGTTCTTTCTGCAGGCTGAACACCAGAACCTTGCCAGTTCGATCGACCACGAATACTTTGTCGTCAGCGATCACTGGCGATGAACGATGGCTGCCTGCGAACTGTCGGTCGGAGTAAGTGATGTCGCCGGAATCGGCTTCCAATACCATCAACGAACCGTTCTCGCGTGTCAGGAAAACCAAACCGTTGTGGCAGGCGGGAGTGGAAACATCTGGCGTTCCCTTTTCCATCTTCCAGTGAAAAGAACTTTCGTTGTCTTCAACAGTACCTTCCAATTCGGTTTTCAAGCAAAACACGGGTCCGTTTTTGGCCGAAGGAATAATCAACTTGCCATCGTAGAATACCGGCGATGCTACAAATCGCAAAAATTGGTTGTAGCGATCGTCTCGAGGATTCAGCCCGCCGCAGCGCCACAATTCTGATCCATCTTCCAGCGAGTGGCCAATTGCATAGTCGGCTCCGTGGGTCACCAGGTATTCGGTATCGCCTTCGCGGCAAATGATCGGCGAAGTGTAGGAATGTTTATTCTCAAGCGTTCCGTCCGTGAGTCGGTGATGCTTCCAAATCTCTTCGCCGGACTTTGCATCCAGAGCCACGACCCAGCCTTCGCTGGTAGACGACCGGTCCCGCATGCTGCCGTGGATCATTTGCAGATAGAGTCGGCCTTGATCCAAAATCGGAGTCGACGTCATGCCAAACTGAATTTTGAAATCGCCATATCTGTCCTGCAAATCGACTGACCAGACTTCTTCGCCCTGCATGTCAAAGCATTGCAGGTAACCGGCTGTCGAGTTGGCCCAGATGTGCTCGCCATCCGTGCAAGGCGAGGGGCTGGCTGAATTAGCTTTATCCCGCGAAGCTTTGTTCTTGCCCTTCAGCGGCTGCCGCCATTTTTCGCTGCCGCTGGGATCTACACAAATCAAGTGAATCCCGTCCGCATCATCGATCGTCGTTAGATAAACATGATCGTCCCAAACGATCGGGCTGGCACCACCAGGCCCGGGCAACTCCAGGCGATACGCCAAATTCGTGTCTTTGTCGAATTCGGTCGGCAAACCACTTTCAGCGCTGACGTTGTCGAGTTTGGGTCCTCGCCATTGCGGCCAATTCGAATTTTGTGCCGTAACAGAATCAGCAAAACAGAAAATGACAATCGTCAGGAGCAGGCAAGCTTGTTTAAACATGGAAATCTCTTGTCTTAAATGGTTAACAGCCAGAAAGTCTTTGTCAAAACGTTCGTCTGGCATGCAAGGAATTGTAACTTGAATAATGTCTACTGTGTTATTGAGGCGTGCCGCTGGGGCCCGCGTTCAGTCGTTGCAAAGCCTCCGCGGCGCCCGGATGTTGCCGGTTTATTTGCAATGTTCTCTGGTACATGTTGCGCGCCGTGCCGGGGTTATTGCGTAACATCATCAGATTGCCCAGATGAAAAAAGGCATCGGCATAGTTGGGGCCGTTTTGCGCGGCTTGCGTCAAGTATTTTTCTGCATCGTCCAGTTCCTGCAGTCGCAAACAGACTCGACCCAAACCAGTCAGCACCGCCGGCGAACCGTTCGAGTAGGGCAGGGCCTGCGAATACAATTCCCGAGCCGCCGGCAGTTTTCCCTGACCTTCCATGATTCGCCCCAACCGAAACAGAGCTTGCGGGTGATTGGGATCGCAAACGATCGCTTGACGGTAGGCTTGCTCTTCTTTTTCC
>CAZOXC010000189.1:0-6371 GCA_964583205.1 uncultured Pirellulaceae bacterium
TCCCCGCAGTCAGACCGAACATCATTTCAAGCGGATTATGATAGGGTCATTTTTGCCGTGTCATTCCGGCGAGTAGAACGGAAAACACAGATTCACACACTTGTCCCAAATGATCAAATTAGAAACAGGCTGACACATTCACTCGAAGTAGCTGGAGTAGGCCGGTCATTTGGGACTAGAGTCTGGAGGCTATTGAAATCAAAAGGCCAAAAAGCTGGAAAAGCAACTGAAGATGACTTCAGGCAAGTGCTTCAAGCAGCTTGTTTGGCACATGACATCGGCAATCCGCCGTTTGGTCATGCTGGGGAATTCGCAATCAGGACTTGGGCTAAAGAGAATTCGCAACTGCTTTTTGCAGAGAAGCTAGGATTTGAAGTAAATGAAGGAATTAGAAGCGACTGGCTGAATTTTGAGGGTAACGCGCAGGGATTTCGCCTTGCATCTCGAGCGGACAATTCAAGATCTGGCTACATGAACCTTACCGCGTCGACACTTGCAACAATGGTCAAATATCCGTGGGGCTCTCTTGACAAAAGGGTCGTAGAAGCAAGTAGGAACAAACGCAAATTCAATTTTTTCTCTACGGAGATCGAGCATTTCGATCTAATTTTTGGATCACTTGGACTTGAGAAAGATGGCAACTATATTCGCCACCCGCTTTCGTTTTTGTCGGAGGCCGCAGATGATCTTTGCTATCGAATCGCAGATCTAGAAGACGCCGTAAAAATGGGTATCTTGGGTGCGTCACGTGTCAGGGAAATTTTTTCCAAGTTCTGCGACAGTGGCAGTCCAAGTACAGCGATTGGAAAACTAAGGGCAAATGCAATTGGTTGCTTGATTGACGCCTTCTGGCAAGTTTTTGAAAACAGCTACGACTCGATAATGAACGGTGATCGAGAGGAAGATCTAAAATCTGGACTTGAAGACAAGTATGTCGAGGCCTTAAAGGAAGTTGGCACATGCTATGAATCTATTTTTGCGCATCGGTTCAAAGTAGCGACTGAACTTGGTGCGTTTCGTTGCCTGGGCGAAATCATCCAAACAATTTCTTGCGCGGTGCAATCACTATGCAGTCTCGGCCTTGAATCTGATTCTTCTACTGCCGCAGAGAGGTATCGAAAAGAACTCGATTTTCGCTCTAAACGGTGTTTCGAACTGACCTTCGGGGAAGATTATGTCAAAGCAAACATGACCAGAGATTATGCTTGGTGGCTGCACCAAATCTTGGACTTTGTGTCAAGCATGACTGACAATTTCGCGCAACAACTTGCAAAAGAAATTAGCGGATTTTCTAGCGCTTAAGATACTTTTGCGCTACGCTCCAACCAGTTCTTTCCTATTTCTGGTTTCATCAAAAGGAGCGTTGTCATGCCTAATGGCGTACTCATCAATCATTGCGGAGCCAAGCTGGTTACCAAGGGTGACTTGGAGCTGATCCCCGCACCACCACCAACGGCGACTTGGTTCCCTATTCGTCATCTCGACGTTTTGGAAACAGTTGAAGAATCGTTGGATAAAGCCAATTTCGGTATTAAATCCTGTCACTTTTCCGTTTCCAAACAAGGCCGAAGATTCTTCGGCGTCTTGGATCTGAAGTCAGAATTGGCGGATGGCGTTTCGCTTTCCGTCGGCATTCGAAACTCAAACGACAAGACGTTTCCAATCGGTTTCTGTATCGGCAATCGCACGTTTGTGTGTGACAACTTGGCTTTCAGTAGCGAAGTCGTCATCAGCAAGCGGCATACGCGATTCGGTGAAGATCGTTTCCGTGACGGTATCGCGGCGACTGTTGGCAAGTTGGTTGACTTTCAAAAGCTTGAAGCCAAGCGAATTGAGCAGCTGCAAACGCAACCGTTAACCGAGCAGCGAGCCGAATCAATCGTCTTGCGTGCTTGGGATAAAGGCATTGTGGGAACACGCTTGCTCCGTCCCCTTCTCAACGAATGGCGATCGCCATCGTTCAAAGAATTTGAATCACGAACAGCGTGGTCGATGTTATCGGCATACACACACATCGTGAAAGACCGTCAGCGACGGTATCCAAACAAGTCAGCCCATGAAGTCATGAGCTTTCAATCCCTTTTGGCTGCCTGAATCGTTCGGTCAGCCTTTAACTTTACTCAACTGGAGAATACCAATGAGTGAAAACTCAAAACCGAAGATCGCATTGAATTTTTCAACTTCCGGCGGCGGCCAAATTCAAGCCGCACTCTGGGAGAATGAACAGAAGAAGGATGGCGAAACATTTACGAGTCATTCCTGCACGTTTCAACGTCGTTACTACGACGAAGATTCCAAGGAATGGAAGACCGCCAGTGGCTACCGCGCCACCGACCTGCTTACCTTGGCCTTCGCGGCCCAGGAACTGTACCGTCAATTGGCACAGGAAAAACAGAAGTAACGAAACCGCAACAGGGAAGGAACCCAACCCAGTATCGGACTGGGTTTTTTGCTGCTGCATAACACGTCCGTGTGTTGAACGAAGCAGCTAAACTTGCGGTTTGACTTTATTCCTTGGGAATCTAAGCAATACTTACGATCTTAACCCCGATAGCCTACCTTTTCAGCGAAGAGCTTGTTCGATCAGTTATTCGGCTGTTACGTTCATTCAAGAGCGTTGAAATCTCGCTCCGATACAATTCCATTGAGTGATCGTCGAACTGTCGGACGGAAGTGCCGTAGACAATTGTTCCATCAGGCAATCGCGTCGGCTGAGGATTAGTTTGTTGCTGTTGCCATTGCAGAAACTCCTCGACATCCATCATCTGAACTTCATCAACATCATCAGCGTAACTGGTCGGCGTCGCATTCTGCCCAGATCCGTACGCCAAACGTTTGGGTGGAGACCGCTTCAGTCCTTCGTCTGTAAACCAAACCAATCGTCCGCAGGGCTTAAACGTAATCGGAACACGGGGAACAATGTCCTCATGGTTCACAAACCGAGCGTACTTTCCGATAAGTTCGCGGTCGAGGTGACTTGCGAGATCGTGCTTTGCTACGGCCGGCTGGCCAAAGGTCACAACGCCAGCAATCTCAACCGGTTCCTTGAGTAATTCATGAGCTGATACCAATGCCAAAGCACCGCCAAGGCTGTGCCCCGTGATCCAGACCCTTTCGATCGAGTTATCTTCCAAGATGGATTCAACTTGAGGCGACATTGGCCGATAAGCGTCGGAAAACCCACGATGAATCTGTCCGCTTGGTGTTGTTGAAGTCGTAGATGCAAGATTGACTAGCCAATCAACTTTGTTATCCGTACCGCGGAATACGATAACAGCCGTTTGATCGTGGATCAGCACGTATCCAATCATGGAACCATCGACCACCGTTTGCCATTTTTGGAATCCAAGCCGTTCGAATGTTTTTTCTGCGACAACCGGAGGTTCATATGCGACGTCGCAGAGTTCAGCCATCAGTTCGGCGACTGGCCAAGTCGGGGAGGCTTCCGAGTCCCAATCCAAAGAAAGCAAATCAGTAGGAGACTTTGTTGTTGGTCGTTCGATCCGATCTGGACTGTCATCGACAACCGCGCCCTCGCGAGCCGAGTATCCAAAGATTGCGTACGCGAGATAGGCTACGACTGCGATAAGAACCAGACCCAAGACCGCAGAGATGCGTTTAGTATTTTTCATTTTCAATCCGTTAATTTGAGTTGTGTCTGCCACAAGAAACCAAAGCGCCGAGCCAAGTGGCCCGGCGCGATGGAAGAAGATTAAACTTCATAGAATCAAGGCAACTAATTGAGCTGAGTTACCCTGATGGTTTGCTGTCCGTTGCTGTCAGTGACAATCACGGACTCAACAGGTTCGTGAGCGGCAAAACTAATTTGCGCTGAGAACGGCGAGAGAACTTGAGCAGCCACGCCCGATGGCTTGACGCACATCAAACTGAACTGCGGCGGCCAAATCGCGATCTTGGCTTTTTCAAAGTAGGTTCGATATCCGGCAGTCGGATGAACTCCATTGCCGAAGATGTAAACCTTGCCTTTGAATTGAATCGCCGAGTAAGCGCCTTGGCACAACTCCGGATTAGTCGTGTCACTGGCCGAACTTTCAACGGTAATAGAGTAAGTGTACTCGTTGCCGTCGATGTTCAGAGTAATCGTCTCGGTTCCGGGATTGGCAGCAACAAAGCAAAACGCCTTGGTGCCAGCGCCCATCAGTCCGGGAGCGACGACGTTCTTGACAACCGGTTTGGTCGTGTCCAACGCGCCCGACTCGGACGTTTTGAAGCCAAGCTCCTTCGGCATGGCTCGCGGTGTAACCGAGTACGAATACTCAAGCTCCAGCGAGTCACCGACCGAAACCGTATAACTTCCCGGCTTGGCGATTTGAGCACCACCGATTTTCGCATCGACCTTGTGAGGTCTAACGATGCTCGGCGAGGTGTCTTGAGCCAACAGCGGGACGGAAAAAAGCGCGACAGCCACTGCTGCCACAAAGGAAAAACTGTTTATTCGTCTCATTTTATACTTTCAAATACGAACGTTTGTTTATATTTGCAGCAACTGCCATTCAGTCGCTTGCAACTGGGTCGTTCGGAGCCAAAAATGAGACTGTGACGTGGTCATTCGTGGCCCGAAACAAACGGGCACGCGTCGTACCAGCGACGCGTCCCGTGATTTTCAATCTGCTTTGTCGAGCACCTCCTTTTCGCTCATTCAAAAACGTCGCGACCAACCGCGACAATCTTGCTATTGGTTACTTCAGTTTCCACCAGCACGCTTTTTCACATGACCTGATCGGCGGGAATGTCTCGCCTGAGGTCAAGTTGATTTCGCGTTCTTCAACGGTGGGAGATGGCGACCAACTTCCGTCGGTATACCCATCAAACTTATAAGTACCTGAGGTAACGCATTTCTGTCCCGTCTTGTAACGGGTAGTCGTCGAAGTGTTCATAATCCATGAACCTCCATAGCGGCGGAATAAAGACAGGCCGCGAACCGTCTTGCTGACGTAGACTGCGTTTTTTCGACGAACTACAATGGAATTGTAGCGTCAGCGTTTTCGTCGACGCCCACTCGAGTCGCGTTGCATGTTGTCCGCTAAAACTTCTTGCAACGTGGCTTGTTTTATTTCAAAAGCCGAAGCCTCCGTTTCTCTTTAAAATCTTCAGTGAACTCTTGTGTTGTCGTGAGCATTAAATCAGCCAACTGTTCTTCTGAATAATCCAGTTCGTTTTCATAGAACTTCAGCAGGGCCTTGAATGCTTTTGGCTTTTCAGGTGATAAGTCAACTGGTTCATTTTTTCGGTACCCCATTCGACTCATCTGTACGAACAGACTTTTGTATCGACTTTCGGAAATGATTTCGAGTTGCTTAGCACGATAGACCAACGCCTGCATAGACACTCGCCATTTCAATTTCAAACGTGCTGCTGACCGCAAGCTGATATCAGCTAAATCGTCACTGATCTCATCAGCCGGCATTAGCAATTCAGCAGCAAACCTGTTGGCCTCCGCTTCCAAATCCGAAGTTGGATGTCGATGCATCACCAAATGACCAATTTCGTGGGCAAGTGTGAGTCGCCAACGGTCAACTGGGATCGCATCATTCAGCAAAACGATCGGCCCGCCAAATTCAGACCTTGGGAACTGACTGACCGCGTCAATTCGATCGTGAGGCATCGCGTGACTCAGAACAAACCCGCCCGCCTGCTCCACGAGATAAACCAAGTTCTTGATCGGGCCGTGAGGAATCTGCCAAGTTGCCCGAACCAGTTGCGCAATCTGTTCTGGATCTTCGTAGGCATCAATGTCTAGTTCGGGGAACGAATAGTCGGTCTCAATTTCCAAATTTCCGACCAGCTTTTTCACTTGAATTCGACGAAAATTCAACTGATCTCTCAACTTGTTCACTGCTTTGGCGGGAGTGGAATTTCGCTTGCGATGGAAAACATCGCAGGCCGATCCGAATCCTTGGCGACTCTCGGTTGCAAATAGTAGCCGTTCGTTGATAGCTAGAATCTCACAGAAATCTCTGATGTCCTGCACACTTGGATCTACCAACCCACTTTCAACTTTGGAAAGTTTTGACTGAGTCCACTTCAGCTTCTTCGCCAGCGCAGATTGCGAGAGCCCTTCCTTACCTCTGGCAAGCACCAACATCTCGGAATTGAATTCCGTCGAACTCGATTCGGAAAGGCTGTTGCCAATCGAGCCATCGTCTTGATTGGATTCTCCCATCACTCTGCGCGCCTCCGTCTGGAGGAGCGTGACGAAATTCTAATTGGACTTGGAGTAGAATCGCCATCTGAATCGTCAGATGCTGGTTGATGGTCGCGATCTTGACCTGGTGTCGTCTGGGCCGAGCTACGGTACAGTTCAATATGGAATCGCAGAGTTTCGCCAACCTGAGAAGAAAGATAAACAC
>CAZOXC010000190.1:0-6348 GCA_964583205.1 uncultured Pirellulaceae bacterium
ACCCTATACATTGCGGGGTTGAGTCCTAAACAGAATCCACCCGTTAAGTTATGCTGAAAACTTCGGTTTCAAGCAGGCTTGGACACGTTCACAAAATCGTGACTGTTTGTCAACCGATTCAGCCCTGATTGCGGTTTTTGCCAATGAATATTGCCTCTGGTGTGGATAAATCTGACGCTCGAGTCCGTCAAATGTTTGGCGAGATCGCGCCGCAATATGACCGGATGAACCACTTGCTGTCGATGAATGTTGATCGCTATTGGCGATTTCGAGCGGTTCGAAAACTGGCTCCTCAGCCCGGTGACCACGTGCTAGACGTTTGCACGGGGACCGGCGATCTGGCTTTCGCATTTGAGAAATACGGAAATGGGCGGCTGAAAATTGAAGCCACGGACTTTTGTCCGGAGATGCTGGAAGTCGCCAACCAGAAAAAGAAGGATAGTTCCCACATCAATTTTTCCGAAGCCGATGCGCAGAACCTGCCCTTCGAGGACTCGCAATTCGAAATCGTGACGGTCGCGTTTGGACTTAGAAATGTCGCCGATACCGATCGTGGTTTGGCCGAGCTGGCTCGAGTTTGCAAGCCGGGTGGCAAGGTCGGCATATTGGAATTCTCCACACCCAGGCGCTGGCCCATTCGTCCCGCCTATCAATGGTATTTCAAAAACATACTGCCCAGAATTGGTCAACGCTTCGCCAGTAATAAAAGCCAGGCCTACGACTATCTGCCCAGCAGTGTCGGCGAGTTTCCAGCTTACGAAGAACTGGCGGCCAGGATTAAATCCGCCGGAATGACTCGAGTCAAGTTCTTTCCTTTGACGTTCGGAATCGCCACCTTGTATATCGGCGTAAAATGAAACACCCACTCGTCATTGCAATTACAGGCTCCAGTGGAGTCATCTACGGACAGCGGCTGGTGCAAATCGCGATCGAAACCGGTATCGATTTACATCTGGTGGTCAGTAATTCCGGAGTTCAGGTTCTCAAACATGAACTGGGAATCAACCTTGATCCGAACCACTTTCAGTTGAGTCAATTATTGGGCGAGAACTGCCCTGCCCCAACTGGCCAGTTGGAATTCCATCACATTAACGACTTCATGTCGCCAATCGCCAGTGGCTCGCACCAGACTTCGGGCATGGTAATCTGCCCCTGCTCTGGCGCAACTCTTAGTTCGGTGGCTCATGGAAGCAGTCGAAATCTAATTGAGCGAGCCGCCGATGTTCACTTGAAAGAAGGCCGACCGCTGGTGCTGGTTCCACGCGAAGCTCCTTTGTCGCTGATTCATCTGGACAATCTGCGAACTGCCAAGCTGGCCGGTGCAACGATTCTACCGGCGTCGCCCGGCTTCTATCACGACACTAAACATATTGACGACCTGGTGAACTTCATCGTGGCTCGCATCCTGGACCAATTGGGAATTGAACATCATGTCACCGAACGCTGGGGTGACTCATGAGCCTGATCCAGAAAACGAATCAGCTACTACAGATGATTCGATTCTCGCACACCATTTTCGCCCTGCCCTTCGCACTGCTGGCGGCCGTCATGGCCTGGTCGGCAATCGGCGCGGGCGATGAAACTGCCAGTTTCAAATGGACCCAACTGGTCGGTATCCTGATTTGCATGGTCGGTGCCCGCAGCGCCGCGATGGCATTCAACCGACTGGTCGACCGGCGCATCGACGCAAAAAACCCTCGCACAGCCAATCGGCATTTGCCGGCAGGAACTTTGTCGGTTTCTTCCGTTGCCACTTTCACGGTCGTATCGTCGTTGATCTTTATTGCCGGAACCTTGTTATTCCTGCCGAATTATCTGCCTTTGATCTTGAGCCTGCCTATTCTGTTGGTGCTACTGGGATACAGTTACGCAAAACGGTTTACCTCACTGGCTCACTTTTGGCTGGGATTCGCATTGATGCTGGCCCCGATCGCCGCTTGGATTGCGATTCGAGGCGAAATTGTTCAGGCCAATTTGCTGGACTTGGTCCCGGCTGTTCTGCTGGGAATGGGAGTTCTCCTGTGGGTCTCCGGATTCGATATTATCTATTCCTGCCAGGATGCAGACTTTGACCAGACCGAGAAACTCAACAGCGTTCCGGCCCGGTTCGGAATCAAGGGTGCCCTGCGAATTGCAACTCTGTGCCACGGTCTGATGCTGGTGGTGCTGGTTCTGATACCTCTCTCCGGGCAATTTACGGGAATACAACTGGGACTGGGCTGGCTATATTGGTTGGCATTGGCCTCGGTGGGGATACTGCTGGCGTACCAACATTTCCTGGTCAGCCCCGACGATTTAACTCGAGTCAACATCGCGTTCTTCAATGTGAACGCGATCATTAGTTTTGCATTGTTTGCTTTTGGAACAGTCGATTTACTTTTTGTTTAACAAGTTGCCATGATCTATTCAGTTGATCCAGTCTTGAAGCCCATCCGCGAAAAAATCGAGGCCGGTGAGCGCCTCTCGTTCGAAGACGGCCTGTTGATGTATGACCCTCAGACTCCCTTGAACGATCTGGGGCAGTTGGCCAATTACCTTCGCGAAAAAATTAACGGAAATGTCGCGTACTTCAACATCAACACTCATCTGAACCCCACAAATGTTTGCATTTACCGCTGCAACTTCTGTGCGTTTCGAGCTGACTTGAAGAGCGATCGTGGCTACGTGATGAGCGACGAACAAATCCTTGAGCGAGGCAAAGAGGCAGTCGAAAACGGTTGCACCGAAATGCACATCGTCGGTGGACTGCATCACTTGAAAAAATACGACTGGTACAAAAACATTATCAAGATCCTGCATGACGCCTATCCCAAACTGCATCTCAAAGGCTGGACGGCAGTCGAGATCAACTGGTTCGAATACTTGACCAAAAACAGCATTAAAGATGTCTTGAAAGACCTCCGCGACGTTGGACTTGGAAGCCTGCCCGGTGGTGGTGCCGAGATTTTTCATGAGGAAGTTCGAGATCAAATCTGCGAACACAAAGCCGACACCGACAAATGGTTCGAAGTGCATCGATCGGCACACGAACTGGGAATCAAAACCAACTGCACCATGCTGTATGGGCACGTGGAAGAAGCCAGGCACCGCATCGACCATCTTGTTCGCCTGCGGGAATTGCAGGATGAAACCAATGGCTTCCAAACCTTCATTCCGCTGGCCTTCCATCCCGAAAATACCAAGCTCGATCACATCCCCAAGCCGTCTTCCTTGATGGACCTGCGGACGATGGCCGTGAGCCGACTGATGCTGGACAACATTCCTCACATGAAGGCTTATTGGATCATGCTGGGCATCGGAACCGCTCAAACCGCGTTGTCTTATGGCGCCGACGATCTGGACGGAACGGTTCGCCATGAGCTTATCTATCACGATGCCGGTGCTACCACGCCCGAATTGCTGACCGTCGACCGCATCCGTCAGTTGATCAAGGAATCGGGGCGTGATCCAGTCGAACGCGATACCGTTTACAACATCATCGAACGCGACGAAGCCAATCCTGCCGATTGGCGAGTCATCAAGCCAGCCGAATCCAGTCTGGCTACCTGATCAAGAATTTCGTGGCTCTGCGAGCCCGTTAATCGCCAACTTTTGGCCGCTCAACAATCACCCGATTACGCTGTCCTGAATCGCAGGCCAATGCAATGTCACGGGCCGACACAATAGCGTCCTTGGCTGCCCGTCTGTTGATCGATTAGCCAACGTCACTCAATTCGAGTGTCTTTCCGTATCGCGAGAGAATCATTTTTCGCAGTCGGCCAAAGTCAGGATTTTCCAACTTTGGATCCGCTGCGATAAATAACTTTGCCTGGTCACGAACGTGCATCAACAGATCACGGTCGCGCTCCAGATCGGCAATCCGCATCGGCGGGAAACCATGTTGGCGTGAACTGAAGAAGTCACCCGGACCCCTCAATTGCAAATCGACTTCAGCAAGTTCAAATCCGTCATTCGAATTCACGAAAGCTTCAAGCCGCTTGGTGGAATCCGATTCTTCGTCCAGCAACTCTTGTTGCCGAGTATGAAACACACAAACATAGCCAGGAAAAACACCCCGACCAACTCGACCACGCAACTGGTGCAGTTGAGAAAGGCCAAACCGTTCTGCAGACTCGATCGTCATCACGGAAGCATTCGGAACATCGATGCCAACTTCAACCACGCTGGTTGCAACCAGCACCTGTGTATG
Organism: uncultured Pirellulaceae bacterium; assembly: GCA_964583205.1. Classification (GTDB taxonomy): domain Bacteria; phylum Planctomycetota; class Planctomycetia; order Pirellulales; family Pirellulaceae; genus CALMEE01. Next base: position 4,190 of record CAZOXC010000190.1, read on the forward strand.
CCCTCGAGCAAACGCGTGCATGATTCGCAGCTTTTCGTCGGATTTCTGACGACCGTGCAACAGATCCAGACGGTAAGCTTCCAGCGGCCCATTGGTCAGCGCCTCGAACAAAGCTTCCACACTGGCAGTTTCACTTTTTCCCGAATCGACCTGCGGAGCAACCACATATCCCTGCCGACCCTCGTCAAGTTTCTTGCGAAAGAATGCCCACCACTCATCGCGGTTTGACTCGTCGCCCAAATAAGAATTAATCGGACTCGATCCGGTGGCTTTGCCATCTTCCGCAGCGGCCGAACGCAACGTCGAGACATCCAGATCACCGTAAACAGTCATCGAAATGGTGCGAGGAATCGGTGTGGCCGTCATCACCAGGTAGTGCGGCGTCGTTTCATCCTGATTCCGCAAATTCGCACGCTGATTGACTCCAAATTTATGCTGCTCGTCGACCACCACCAGACCCAGACTCTGAAATGCCAGTTGTGAATTCGCCAGTGCGTTGGTTCCAACTACAATCGACGATTTGCCGGACTCCAGGTTTTGCCGAGCCACAGTTTTCTGGCTTTCGGTCAACGAACCCGTCCAGCTTTCGATGTTTACCCGGCTTCCTTCAAGCCATTTTTGCAAATTCTGAATATGCTGTTCGACAAGAATTTCAGTGGGTGCCATCAGCATTACCTGGTGCCCCTGGGCAATCGCAAGCAACATGGCGAACGCCGCCACCGCGGTTTTCCCACTTCCTACCTCGCCGTGCAACAATCGATTCATGGGAATGCTGTGCGACATGTCGGCAGCGATTTCATCGATCACCGACAATTGAGATTTGTACAACTCGAAAGGAAAACGATTGAGAATTCGGCTGCGGATCACAGACGTGAGTTCAATTGACGGTGCCGATTGAGCATTGTCCAGATACTTGCGGCGCATCGCCAAAGCCGATTGCTGCACAAACAACTCCTGGAAAATCAAGCGACGCCGGGCGCTCTCAAGTTCCTCCTGTGACTCCGGTTGATGGATCCAGCGCACCGCTTGCTGAATTCCCAGCAGGTCATGCTGACTCCTGAACTCGTCAGGAAACACTTCCTCCAGAAATTCGACATAGCCCTCAACGCACCCCAGGACCACACGTTTCAATTGATGTTGAGACAAGCCTTCGGTTGCCGGATAGATTGGTGACAAAGCACAATGTTGAGACAACTGATCGGTATCGATCCAGTTGGACTTCGGGTGCACCATCTGCCAAAGCCCTTCATTCTCTTTGAGCTTCCCCTGAAACAATACGGTTTGATCGAGTCGAAACTTTTTTTCCAGATACTTCTGGTTGAACCAGATACCACAAAAGATGCGATCGGTCCCAATCTGCCCTTCTCGATTGGGATCAAGGATCTCGACAGCGACTTCCATCACGTGCTTGCCGGCCCGAGTATGGTTGACGTTAATCTCGCAGACCTTGCCCAGGATACTGACTTCCTGATCAAAGATCATATTGTCCGGCGTCGCCAGCGAGGTGAAGTCCTGGTAGCGTCGTGGAAACAGAAACAGCAAATCGGCAATCGTGATGATTCCCATTTTTGCAAACAGTTTTGCGCGATCAGGCCCGACGCCCTTTAGAAACTGGACGTTGGAAAAAAGGTCTTCTTTCTTTCTATCAGATTTTGATGATTCCACTTGAGACATGAATTCATCTTACTGCTTTTCCTGCAGTTTTGCCTCACCCAGTTGCAAATACACCGAGCCCGCCAAATTTCGATCCCAACGGTATTCCAGGCTGGCACAAATACTGGCGATTGAACGAGTCTGACTGACAACCGACTCGACACCGTTAAAATTGATTTTGAATTCTTCATCCAGATTCACAAAATCATCGCTGAGGAACACCCCGATTTCGTTCACGTCTTCGCTGCTGATCGTAATCGTGTTTTTTTCGACCGAAGCTTCAACAGTTGTGCCCTTCTTTTTGTTCTCGTCATTGACCTGAAGCCAATAAAACCGGTTGTGGGTCACATCATCCTGTCGCCAGACAATTTTTGTGGGCCAGGTCTGGCGAGTGTACTTGGCCATCCACGGTATCGCCGCCGCATCTTCGCGATCCATCCAATGGCCTTTGTCTGGATAGATCTCAACCCAGTGCTCGTACCCTTCCGGATCATTTTCCTTGAGAC
>CAZOXC010000191.1:0-6314 GCA_964583205.1 uncultured Pirellulaceae bacterium
GACCATTCGATCGGGTTGACCTATTTCCTGGACATCCTGCACGAGAAGGAAGTTGATTCGGCCGAGGTGATTGGCGAGCAGGACAAGCTGGACGCGATTCGCGAGCACATTCTCTCCGAGCACATATTCCCTGTGATGCCACCTTTTACCTGGAAGCCATTGACCGGCGACAGTCATGAATTGCCGGAGTCGGGCAAGCTGACTTGGATTCAGGAGGAACATCCCGGCGGGTCACTCGGTTATCGAGCCGACTTTCCCGACAGGAGCTTTGCCTTGCTGACGGACACGACCGTCGACATGTCCGACTCGAAGTTGGACTTTGTCCGTGGAGTTGATCTGTTGATCCACGAGTGCAATTTTCCCGACGGCTTCGAAAACGCCGCGCAGATTACTGGGCACAGTTGCTTGACTCAGGTTGCCGAATTCAGTCGCGCCGCAGAAGTTGGCATGACCGTGCTGACTCACTTCAATGCGCTTGACGAGAGTGAACTGCCCGTGAATCCGGAAAGCGTAAAAGAAATCTTCGACAAGATGATCCTTGCCGAAGATCAGATGGTGATCGAGTTGTAGCTTGAATTCGTAAGCGCTCCCCGGGCTGACGCCCGACCCTCCCGGAGGGAGGGTGAGTTTGACGCGGAGTATAGGGAGGGTGAGTATGCTCGATCAATCTTTGATGTCAATTCGGTTAATGGGCGCTGCTTCAGTATGGGAGTGTGAGAGGTCACCAAATCACTCACCAGGTCTCTCGTCCTCACCCTCCCTCCGGGAGGGTCGGCGCAGCCGGGGAGGGTTTACAAAATGTCGCTTTAGTCGGGTGCAAATATTCTGCACTGTCCCCTCCCCGGAAACTCGCAAGCTCGTTTTCGACCCTCTCTCCGGCAGGGTTAGTTTGACGCGGGGTAAAAAGCGGGTGAGTATGCTCGATCAATCTTTGATGTCACGTAGATCAATGGGTGTTATGAGACGCCCCTCTAAAACAGCATTTCCTCTGGGCGCTACTTTGGCTTGGGAGGCCGGTCGTGAATATTCTTTTTCCGTACAGCCCTGATGCCGGAGCCGGCATTTTTACGGGAACGATAATCGAAATCCAACTCGAGGTGATTCGTAATGGCTAAGGCGATGTTCTCGGGGTCTTCTAAAATATCTTCATTGTTGAACCGAAGAATCTGCCATCCGAAGCCTTTTAGAACCTCTTCCCGACTTGCATCTTCTTCAGGCACATAGTCGTGATAGTCGCCGTCGATTTCCACAATGAGTTTGTGGCGGTTGCAAGCAAAATCAACGATGAAAGGTCCGATCGGATGTTGTCGCCGAAATTTGAGGCCGTTTAATTGTTTTGCGCGGAGAAGACTCCACAAAAGACACTCGGCGTCGGTTTGGTTTTTGCGTAGTGCCCGTGACTTCGGCAAGTTCGTGTTTTTGTTTGCCATTGTTCTTTCCGTTGAAGACACACATCAAAACTTACCCTCCCTCTGGGAGGGTCGGCGCAGCCGGGGAGGGTTTACAACATGTCGTTAACTGATTGTAGCGTTATCGGTAGCACTTCGCCCGGAATCTTCTTGGCTTGGATGCTGGTGTCTTGAATTCGACGCTCCCATCGGTTGGGAGAGTCTCCTGGAAGTACCTCCGCCATTGAGTTTTTTGAAAGCGACCATTGTACAAGTTAGCTCTTGCATCACTCAAACTCACCCTCCCTCTGGGAGGGTCGGCGCAGCCGGGGAGGGTTTGCAACATGTCGCTTTAATCCGGTGCAAATATGTTCTGTACTATCCCCTCCCTGGAAACTCGCAGGCGCGTTTCCGACCCTCCAGAGGGAGTGTGAGTTTGACGCGGAATTTCAAAGTGGGTTAATTTTTATTTGTTGAGGATTGATAAGTAAGTTGCGGGGGAGTATTCCATGTAAGCCCTCCCCGGGCTGACGCCCGACCCTCCCGGACGGAGGGTGAGCTTGACGCGAGGCAATTTGAATCGCTGAGGGGCTTGCGGCGATCACAGTCCGACTCAAAAGACAATCAACAATCCTACGGCTTTTCTTCCAGTGCATCAGAAATCGCATTCAGCAACTCGTCGTTGTCAGGTGCTGTTCGTGGCGAATAACGCCCAATGACTTTGCCGCTGCGATCGATCAGGAACTTTTCAAAATTCCAAGTAATCTTGCCGGACTTGGCCGGTTCGGTTTCTAACGAAGTCAGGTACTTGTACAAATCACATTGTTCGTCGCCGTTCACGTCGATCTTGGAAAACATGTCAAATTCGACACCGTACTCTTCTGTGCAAAACGTCTTGATTTCTTCCAAGCTGCCAGGTTCCTGGCCACCGAATTGATTGCAGGGGAATCCGAGTACGGCCAGACCTGCTTCCTCAAAGTCTTTATGCAGCGTTTGCAACTTGTCATACTGCGGAGTCAATCCGCATTTGCTGGCTACGTTGACGATCAAAATCACCTTGCCATGGTAGTCGGCCAGATCGATTTCTTCGCCATCGATATTTTTCATGGTGAAGGCGAGCGCCTCAGGCACATCGGCTTTTTCTTCGGTAACAGTTTCCTGAGCGCTGAGAGTTCCGGTCAGTTGAAGATTCATTACAGCCAGTGAAGCAACGAGTAGTGTGAGTACAGTAAATTTCATTTTGGTTTCCGTATTGGTGCCTTGCAAAAAGTGAATCGAGTAGCGATTCTAACATATCGCTACCGGCGAATCAGGTTTCCAATTAACAGAAAATCTTGCGGATAAACTCCATGGACTCATCAATCTTCAGCGGCTGTATTCCGGCACTCATGACACCTTGCCTGGCGGACCGTACACCAAATTACGACGTGTTGGTCGAGCAAGGCAAATCTCTGATGGCCGCCGGGATGAACGGAGTTGTTTACTGTGGCTCGATGGGAGACTGGCCGTTGTTGACCGACGAGCAACGACAACAGGGCGTCAAGCAACTTTGCGACGCCGGCGTTCCAGTCGTCGTCGGAACGGGAGCCATGAATACTCGATCTGCTGTCGAGCACACTGCTCACGCCGCCAACGCTGGTGCCAAAGGATTGATGGTGATTCCTCGAGTTCTCTCTCGAGGCACTTCTCCGGCCGCGCAGCGAAATCATTTTGCGGCGATCCTGAGTGCGGCGCCAAATCTTCCGGCCGTGATCTACAACAGTCCTTACTATGGTTTCGAAACCAAGGCGGACTTGTTTTTCAATTTGCGAGAAGAATTTCCGAACCTGGTCGGCTTCAAAGAGTTCGGCGGTGCGGACTCGCTCAGCTATGCGTCCGAACATATCACCAGCGGCGATCCGAATTTGACGTTGATGGTTGGCGTCGATACTCAAGTCTTCCACGGCTACGTCAATTGTGGAGCAACTGGCGCGATCACCGGCATCGGAAACGCACTGCCAAAGCAAGTGTTGCGTTTTGTTGAACTGTGTGAACAAGCGGCCAAAGGTGATGTCGAAGCACGTCGTCTGGCGAAAGAACTGAATGACGCCTTGATGGTACTATCGACTTACGACGAAGGGCCCGATTTGGTTCTGTACTATAAACACTTGCTGGTACTGAATGGCGTGAATGAGTACGAAGCGCACTTCAACGAGTCCGACCAGCTTACGGCCAGCCAAAAAGGCTTTATTGAACAACAATATGACTTGTTCAAAACCTGGTGGAAATCCTGGCCGGGCAAGTAGCATCGCAAAGACTCTGAATGGGTCGCGACTAAGGCGCGTTCACAGCAGGGGCGAAGGTCAATCCAGTTTCTCGACCAGAGTTAATGGAATTCCGGTTTTGGGGGCCATCGTCAAGTTGCGGCGGTAAACTGGTTCAACATCTGGGGCGTCAGTCGGCAATTGGAATCGACAATGTTTGATCCAGGTGGCAACTACAATTTTCATTTCCAGAATGGCCAAGGGTGCTCCTATGCACCGACGAATGCCACCTCCGAATGGTAAATACTCGTGACCTTTGAACTTCGCATTGATCCAGCGATCGGGGTCAAACCGTTCTGGATTTGGGTAGAGTTCCGGATCAGAGTGTACTTCGCAAATCCCAACCGACACCGGCGTGTCAGGCGGCAAGGTCACTTCTTCCAGCTCAAAGTCCGATTTTACGACTCGGACGATATCCGCAAGGATCGGATTCAGGCGCAGAGACTCGTTGCATATACCTTCCAGCAAGTCAGACTTCAGCACTGTATCAATAGTGTCTTCAGCCGCGAGCTCGACCCTTAGTCGTTCAAGTATTTCTGTGTCACGATGCAACCAGGACATCGCCCAGGCAATTGCAATTTGAGTCGTTTCATGTCCAGCCATCAACATCGTGACCAGTTGATCACGAATTCGTTCGCGAGAAACAGCTTGTCCGTCGTCGTATTTGTTGTGTAACAAGCTGGAGAGTAAATCCGTACGTTGTTCACCAGATTTGATACGCAGATCGATCTCTTCGTCGATCATCTGGTAAAACGATTCTCGCTCGCGACAGAATTTGTTCCAGGGACTAAGGCCAAGCCATGAACGATGAAAAATGCGAGTGAACCCTAGTATTGGCTTGAACGCGGAGACGAACTTCTTGATCTGTTCTTTAAACAACTCAACTCGCTCTTGTGATTGCACTCCGAAGACGACTCGAATGATGACTTCCAACGAAACATCCAGAGCCGAATCCATGATGATGATCGTGTCGCCGGGCTTCCATTTGTCGGATTCTCGCAAAGCCACATCACGGATTTCGTTGATTTTGCCTTCCAGGCCAGAACCGTGAAAGCTTGGAGAAGAGATGGCTCGTTCGCGCCGATGCGTTTCGCCTTCGACCAGAAAAATCGAATTTGCACCAACGAGTGGTTTGATAGTCTCGACAGCAAATTGAGCAATTGATTCTGTTCTGGCCGCGAACAAGCGTCGGATGTTCTCTCGGTTACAGGTAGCAACCACATTTCCGTTAAGCGCGTTCACGATGAAGGTGTCGCCATACTGCTCTCGCCACTGGCGATAGCATCGGTAAGGGTCACGCATAAATCGCCAGGTTGTATAAAACCGGCGGCCGGTGTTTGGTAGCTGGCTAAATTCCATGAGAATGCCTCCAAGTGTATTCTCGGGAAAACTTGCCACGGATAACAGCAAAATTCGTAACTGCGTCAATTCAGCGCAGGAAACAATTGGCCCCTCATTCGCGCTGCGGGCACTTTCTGCCCGGCCGGAAGCAGCAGCAACTCAATCCTTCTCTTGATTCAGTACTTCCACAAAATCAGCCCAGCCCCTGCCCAATAAAACGTGATTAGGGCGATTGTCCACCAAAACCATTCCATGAATTGGCTGCGATAATCCGACTTCGTCAATTGTTTTCTCGCAAGTAACAAAAACGGCACGCTGAAAGGGAAGCCGGTCAAAAAGGCCCACTCGAAGGCCAAACTGAGTCGCCGGCACAATAAGTAATACGCGGCAATTGAAACGAAGAGTGTCAAAAATGCGATTCTTCCTGGCCAAGGATTCACTTTGGATTTACTTCGCTTTAGCTGAGCTTCGTAAATACAAATTTCGAAAAACACGAAAACCGTAAGCGGCCATGTAAAAACAAACGCGCCTTGCCAATGACTGTACAAAGTCGTTCCGATCACTCCCAGTAAAATTGCGATCAGTCGACGCAAGTAACGGATGGCTGGGCCGGAATTGACCTTGGATATCGGACTACCAATCGTTGTTTGATTGACGGGTTTCCTAATTGTGAAGTTTTTAAACAAGTGACGCAGCTGAATTACCAGCGATCCGAAAATGATGGCTGCGCCCCAGGCAACCACGGAACCGGTAACCAGGATGGCGATGAACCAGTTGCACAGCCGTTCGTTTGTCGGAGCATCCATCGCATATTCAGGCTCGACCGAAAAAACCAGATTGGCCCAATCGATGCCACTCCGTGGAGTAATGTCGGAAGTGCGCAGAGAATTGTCCTCGGCATTAATCAATTTCGGGTCACCCAGGTAAACGCAGATGGCTCGCTGGTGATTTCGCAAGAAGACTCGACCTCGAATTAACGTTGGTTGGGTCCAACAAATATCACCCGATAACAAATCGGCGCGACCGATTTCTTCGAATCTTTCGCGATCAACAGTTCCCAAAATCAACTGACCGGAGTCATTAAGGAGGATCAACTTTCCGTCCGCATATATGAAAGAAGCGTGTCCGATGTCTGAGGAATCAGGTTTTCGCCGTTTGATCGAGCCGTTTGTCCAAAGGATTTCACCCGATTCAAAATCAACAGCACGAAAATATCCGCGAGATATGCGATGAACTTTTGATTGAACATCGATAATGTCAAAACCGAACAGTGTGTTGCCAG
>CAZOXC010000192.1:0-6294 GCA_964583205.1 uncultured Pirellulaceae bacterium
TGATGACCGAATCACCGTACCGATTGCCGGACACTCTTTCTATCGTTTATCGATTGACTGGTAGCTCATGATCATCGCGATTGACGGACCTGCGGGTGCCGGAAAAAGCACTGTAGCGCGAGGCGTTGCCAAACGTCTGGGGTTTCAGTTTCTGGACACCGGAGCGATGTACCGAGCCGTCGCGCTGGTGGCCCTCGAACAGGGCGTCGACTTCTACGATGAAATCCCGGACGACGAGCCTGTCACAAAGATTGCTCGCGAAATCGATTTGTTTGTGGATGGTGAAGTGACTCGGATCGGCGAGCGCGACGTGTCCTCGCAAATCCGCACTCAGCAGGTATCGGACGCCTCTTCCAAAGTCGCCGCAATTCCGGGCGTGCGAAAAGAACTGGTAAATTTGCAACGTAAAGTCGCAGCGGGTCGCGATTATGTTTGCGAGGGCCGCGATCAAGGCTCGATCGTGTTTCCGGATGCCGAATTCAAATTCTATGTGACGGCCTCGATCGAAGAGCGAGCCAAACGACGCTGGCGCGATCTGGTCAAGCATGATCCGGACTTGAAATTGGAACAAGTCATCGTGGAACAGGAAGATCGAGACCGGCGCGATTCTGAACGGGAAATTGGAGCCCTGCAAAAAGCGGCTGACGCAATCGAAGTTCACACCAATGCAATGAGCAGCGAACAAGTCATCGAGGCAATTGTTACGATGGTCAGCACACGCTAGTCGTTTCGGTTGACGGTCGTTGCGATGAACCTAAGCAATTCCTGCAGAAAAGGCGATTCCAGGCGGACCCTTTAACAACTTTCGCTGATTCAAATTCCGGTTAAAATGATCGGTAGCTACCTCGAGCTTAACTCACTTAACTGGAGTCAGTCATGAACAAGCTGTTTTCTCTTTTCAATACTGTCATGTTTTGTTTGCTGATACCTGCCACCGCCGGATTGGCTCAAAAAGGCGGAAGCCAGGAGCCAACAGGCATTTTCCAGACCGGCCAGGAATACGACCAGTTCATGAGTGCGGCCAAACAAGTTGCTTACGGACCCGATGGGAACGCCGAACTGCAGGCCATGATCCCCATGCTCAACGATATCGTCTTGAATCGACCGATCGGATCGACTTCGAAACAGTACGGCATCCAGGCCAGCACAATGGGCATGCTGGCCGACGAAAAAGTTCGTGAAGATCTGGCAATGTCGTCTGAACAATTCGACAGTATCAAGCAAGCCAATCAGGAGATTCAGAAACGCATGGCGGAACAGATTCGTGGTCTGAATTTTGAGAATGCAGATGACGTCGTTGGCCAGATTCGCGATATTCGCAAGTCAGCTTCCGACGAAATCAACTCGGCTTTACTGCCGCAGCAAATGGAACGCTTGCAACAAATTCATTTACAAAACCAGATTCGCCGTCGAAGCCTGGTCGAGATTCTCACCAGCGATCCAGTTAAAACCTCGCTGGAAATCACTGATGAAAAAGCAGAAGTGCTACGCGAAGAGGAAGTCCGGATTCGCGAAGACCTTGCAAAAGAAATTGCCAAGCTGCGAGAAGAAGCCAAGGAACGCTTACTATCAAAGCTGTCTTTCAGGCAACGTGAACAGGCAGAAGAACTGATTGGCGACGCATTCGATTTTGGATCTGATCAAAAAGAGCAGGGCAAAAAGAGTCGCAAATCGGAAAAGTAGTTCAACTGGCCGGTCGCTGCCGGCCAGTCGGTGTTCCCAATGCCAGGGCAACTCAATTGTTCTTTTCCAGGTACTGCATCATGGTTGTGCGACCGTTTTGCATCGATGGAGGAAGAGGCGCTTCATTTTCGTAGGGCAAGGGATTCATTTCATCGTCCAGAATGGAATCAAGCGCTTCCAACTCGTCTCTGCGAATATCTGAAGGTGAGTCAATTTTTGGAACGTCAAGTTCCTCTTCACGCTGTTGCTCAGGCCGATCGGTCGGATTCGGAATTGGAGGAACAGGTGGCTGCTCAAGACCTGGTACAGGCAGTGGATAGTTCAGCACCGGTCCCTGATTGCCGAAACCCTGGTTGCCAAAACCTTGGTTGCCAAACCCGTGATTGCCATTCCCGAAGTTCTGGTTGCTGTATCCGAAACCCTGATTGACTTGCCCATAACTTTGATGGCCATATCCGTAGTTGGCATCGGTATGCATGGGTGGCAGGTGAGCAAAGCGAGGCGTGTTCAGGTGCGACCAGGGATTATAGTAACTGTGATCGTAAGCGGGCGTTCGATAGTGGATACCTCGACCGTAGCCGTGTCCGCTGAGTCGAGCCAGGTTACGCGCGGGCTCTCTGGGAGGCTTGCAGCAATCGCAGTTTTTCGCGCCCGGTATCAGCGTGCATTTGAGACATTGGGCAGCAAGTTCACCGGTGCTTTGGAAGCAGAGCAGGCCGGCACTGATGGCGAGTACAATTGTGCAAATCGAGCGGATCATGAATTCCCTTTCAAGCATCCTGTTTGGCGCGTCGTTCAGATTGGTTATCGCCATGGCAAGCCCTGCAGTCCGGTGAAGCCTTGCAGCGGTCAGAAAATGCCGCAATTCAACGAGCGGTCGTGCGAACTCGGTTCACTTTCAAGGGAATCTTGGTTGTGACGATCACAACGTTGACGCCGATCAAGAAACAAAAACAGCCGCCAGATCAGGTTCCCGACCGGCGGCTGTTAAAGTTTGTCAATTGAATCAATTAGTCGAATTGGATTCCCTTTTGAGGTGTTCCGGCGACAGTCGTCAGCAAGTCATCTGCTGTTTCGAAAGATCCATCAGGGCCAGCACTGCGAACGATTGCCTGCTCCTGACCAACTTCGTAACGCAGCTCTTTGTTCCAGGCGTCGCTGAACTGAACAGTCATTACATTGCCTTCCACTCCAGCGGGCAACTGACCGCCATGATCTTCGGCGTAAGTAGCAAGCTGGCTGGCGGCGGCATCAATGGTGACCGAGGTCTCTGCCTGTTCGGTTCTCAAAACGCCGGCCTGGTAAGCTCGCTCGTGCATTGCATTTTCAGCGTTATGACTGACAGCGATGCTAAAGACTATCGTTGCCAGAATGGCAGTTCCGCCCAATGAAAGAAGTGTAGCGAACGAAGCCAGTGCCCGAGGAGCTCGACGCATCCCACGCAAACTGAACAGCAAAGCGATGGGAGCAATCAAAAACAACGTAAACGGACTCATCAGTGCTAACATCAATCCGATAAACGCAGACCAGTTGAAGGGTTGACGGGGGCTCACATGCAACTGGTGGTAGTGGCGTTGGTTGGCGTAATGCGGGGATTCGAAACCGATATAAACCGGAGGCTGATTGCCGGTTGTGTTTCGATGTGCGAAGGGGACGTGGTAACCCATTTGCCGAATCTCCTTAATTTCTGTTTCCCTGAATCGGGGTTTTAAACTCTTTGAACAACCGGGAATAAAATGTTGGCATCATGAAAAGCCAAAAACTCCCGTATCTGATCAGGTATTCGCACAAGAATTCCGGAAATTGGCAACAAAAAAAAGAACTTTGGGTTTCCCTAACTTGTTTAACCTCAACCACTTAGAGCGCGGGTTTCGTTAAAAAATGGCAATCTATAAGCGTTTTGCGGGTCAAGTAAACCGTTGTCATAGACATTTCGGCAAAATCGCAAATGCTTGTGGCAACAAGGTTTATTGCGGGAATTCAGGTAGTTACAATCGCGAGACTCGCATTCTGGATGCGATTTCTCCGGCGGAAAATTCAATTGGTAAACGAAAAAATGAAGCTAAACACATTTAGCCAGCCATTGTTTGGTCAAGTGGCGCTGTCGCTCTTGTGCGTTCTGATTATTTCACTTGCACCAAGTTCACTTTTCGCCCAGGAAAGCGGCGATTCCGATCAAGCTGCACAAACCAGCGATGCTGCTGCAAATGCGGACGCAGATGCAGATGCGGACGCCGCTGGGGATGAAGAAGGCGAGCCCAATTGGATGGAGCAAGTTGATGGCTGGTTTGGTGACCAACTAGTCGAACCGATGGCCAACACTCTGTTCTTCGATTTCTTTACAGGGCCCGCATCGGATGGAGAACATTTCACAACCAAGATGATCAATGGCACCCGCCAGGCAATTGGTATTCCGGAAGGTGGCTGGCTGGGAACGTCGGTACCCTTTGTCGTGATCTGGCTGTTGCTGGGCGGCATTTTCTTTACGGTCAGAATGATGTTCATCAATCTGCGTGGCTTCGTTCACGCCATCCGTCTGGTCAAGGGTGACTACGATGATCCGAATCATGAAGGGGACGTATCGCACTTTCAAGCACTCTCCGCAGCGCTCTCGGCTACTGTCGGTTTAGGGAACATCGCCGGTGTTGCGATTGCGATTGCCTCGGGAGGACCAGGGGCGACATTCTGGATGGTCGTGATCGGGCTGATTGGAATGTCCAGCAAGTTTACCGAATGTACGCTTGGACAAATGTACCGCGTAAAAGATGCCAAGGGGCGAGTCTCTGGCGGTCCAATGCACTACTTGAAAGATGGATTAACTGAAATGGGAATGAAGCCGCTGGGCCTGTTCCTGGCATTCTTCTTTTCCATTCTTTGTATCGGTGGATCGATCGGTGGTGGCAATACTTTCCAGGTCGTTCAGTCATTGGGAGCGATTCAGCAAGATCCTCTTTTCTCCTTCCTGCAACCTGACCGAATGCCTTGGATTTACGGTGTTGTGATGACAATCCTGGTGGGTTTGGTCATCGTTGGCGGCATTACTTCGATCGGAAAATGGGCGGGTCGCATTGTTCCAGCGATGTGTGGAATTTACGTCATCTTTGCTATGTTTATCCTGCTCAAAAATGCAGCCGGCCTGCCTGACGCATTTACACAAATCTTCACTCAGGCATTTTCACCTGAAGCGGTTTACGGTGGCTTTCTGGGTGTGCTGGTGATCGGGATTACTCGAGCCGTCTTTTCGAATGAAGCTGGAACCGGCTCGGCAGCGATCGCTCACTCGGCCGCCAAAACCGACATAGCGGCGAAAGAGGGAATCGTGGCGTTGCTGGAACCGTTCATCGATACTGTGGTTGTCTGCACGATGACTGCCCTGGTGATCATTGTAACCGGCGCGTACAACAGCCCGGACACTGAACTAATTCGAGAAGCCGGCAACGGTGCTGCATTGACTTCTTTCGCATTCCAGCAAGGTGGGTTTGATTGGTTCAAGTACGTCCTGTATGCAGCGATGTTCCTGTTCGCATTTTCAACTTGTATTTCATGGTCGTACTATGGTGAACGCTGCTTTACGCACTGGTTCGGCTCAGGTTCCTCGATCGTCTACAAGTTACTGTTCCTGACTTTCACTTTCCTGGGATCCGTGATCAGCGCAGGCAACATTCAAACCTTTAGTGACATCTTGATTTTGGGTATGGCCTTGCCCAACATCCTGGGAGTCGTGCTGTTGAGCGGAAAAGTAAAACGGCACCTCGATGAATACTGGGGCAAGCTCAAATCGGGTGAAATCAAACCGGTCCAGAAGAAATAGCGACCGGAAAAACTGGCGTAGAGAAATCGGCGGAGCAAGAAGTCTGTCAGGCAACTCACGGTTGTTTGGCTCAGGCTTCGTACTTGCCGAGAATTGCCGGGGAATTTGAGCGAAAAACTGATTGACTGATCGGTTCATTTGCCCTTTTTTTCGCAATTTATACTGTTAAAATTGCGGAAACCGATCGGTCGAACAATTATGTCGCTAATTTCAACCTCAAACGATCAATCCCTTGTGGATCTTCTTCGCAATGAGGGTCCGCATTCAGTGGATCAGCTTGTCGAAAAAGTGGGGGTTACCGCTACCGCTATTCGGCAGCGATTGACTCGCATGATGGCAGAAGGATTGGTTGAACGAGTCGAGATCCGACAGGGCAGAGGTCGTCCCTCGCATCAATATCGATTGACCAAGCAAGGCATTGAGAGTTCAGGCAACAATATGGCTGATCTGGCTCGTGCTCTTTGGGAACAAGTGCAACTTCTTCCTGATCGCCAGGTTCAGCAGACGATCATTGACGGAGTTGCTTGCCAGTTGGCTGAAAATTACGGCGACAAGATCACAGGCGAAACTACCGGCGATCGGCTGAAGTCCATTGCTGAATTGTTTCGGCAAAAAGAGGTGCCTTTTGTCGCTGAAGAGAAAGACGGCAATGTCACGCTGAAGATCGTTGGCTGTGCTTACCCCAAGCTGGCCAATGAAAACGGCGACATCTGCGAGCTTGAACGAAAAGTATTGTCCAAGCTGGCAAACGAACAGCTTAACGTGACGAAAACAGACTGCGGTTGCGACAACCCTTGCTG
>CAZOXC010000193.1:0-6277 GCA_964583205.1 uncultured Pirellulaceae bacterium
GTACGCACTGGAGCTACAGAAACTCGGCCAGTTATCGACGCTGGTTGGGGCTGGCCAGTCACGAGTTCTTTCATACCTGGAACGTGCGACGGTTGCGCCCCAAAGCGCTCGTGAAATACGATTATGAAAACGAAAATTACACGCCCAGTTTATGGGTCGCCGAGGGAGTGACCTCGTACTATCAAAATTTGATCCTGTGCCGTGCAGGAATCATGTCGCAGGGCGAGTTGATTGGGATGCTGGGCCGCAATATCCAGTCGTTGCAGGCCAAGGATGGACGCTCGATTCAGAGTTTGAGGGATTCATCGCATGACGCCTGGGTCAAGTTTTATCGTCAGGAAGTGAACAGCGACATTACGCAGGTCAGTTATTACAACAAAGGCGCGGTGGCTGCGTTTCTGCTGGACGGGAACATTCGTTTGAAATCCGAAGGCAAGTACAGCATGGATGATGTACTGCGGAAGCTCTACCAGAAGTACTCGGGCGACGTAGGTTTTACGCCGGCCGATTTTCGCTCGCTTTGCAGTGACCTGGCTGGAGCAGACTTGAGTGAATTTTTTCGAGTCACGATCGATTCCACAGAGGAGCTTGATTATCAGCCGGCCGCAGATGGTTTTGGATTGCGAATTGGTGATTACATTCCGGGTCGCGAACGGAATACTCGTGAAAGCCGTACTCGACAGACGCCTTGGCTGGGCGTGCGGACTTCGTCGGACTCGGGACGACTGACCGTTAGTTCAGTTTCACCGGACTCGCCTGCAACTGAAGCCGGACTTGGTTACGACGACGAGATCATTGCAATCAACAACTTGCGAACGATTTCCAGTTTGGAACGCCGGTTGGCCCTGTTTGATGTGGGGGAGCAAGTAACTTTGTTGATTGCTCGAGATGGCAAGTTGCTGGAACTGCCTGTCACGATCGGCAGTCAGGGGAGTGAAAACTGGTCATTGCGAATTCACACAAGTTCTTCTGACGATCAACAGCAGCGTCGCGAGGACTGGTTGACCAGATCGGAGCCGCTGCAAAGCGAAGAAGACGTCGCGGAAGACTTCCTGGAATTCTGGGGCGGCAAGTAAGCAGTTGCAGCGATGTTTGCAGGAACAGATTGTTTTCTGCGGGCAGGCCAGTTTTCTGCAGCAAGCGATCGGATTGCAAAGTCCGGCGTCGAGGAATATAGCTGCCAAGAAATCGTGTCGAAGAATTCGCGTCCAAGACATGGCATCGACAAGAGAGTTACCCCGCTAGGATTCGAACCTAGACTGATGGTACCAAAAACCATAGTGCTACCATTACACTACGGGGTAATTAGGTGGCAAAGTCACCCGTATCGCGCTAATTTTACAAATTCTGGGAGTTTTTGACAACGCCAAAAGAGAGCTGCTCCAGTTGTATCGCCAAATCGACGTCAACGACCGTAACCGAATCTGGCAGGTTTAAAATAACGGGGGCAAAATTCAAAATTCCGGAAATCCCGCATTCGACCAGCCGTTTTGCGACCTGCTGAGCGGACTGGGCCGGCACGGAAAGGATGGCTAGTCTGATGAGTTGTTTGGGGACAATCTCTTCCAATGAGTCAAGATGATGGACTTCAATTTCGCCAATTTGGGTTCCGACCAATTGGTTATCCACATCGAAAGCCGTGGTGATTTCAAAACCTTGTTTGGAGAAACCTCTGTATCCCAGTAAGGCCTGTCCCATGTTACCGCTTCCGATTAGGGCGACGGGCCAGATTCGATCGGTTCCCAGAATGGCCCTGATGGTTTCAATCAGTTCTCCGCACTTGTAGCCAATCCCGGGGTATCCGAATGTTCCGAAGTAGCCAAAGTCCTTGCGGACCTGGGCATCGGTAACGCCCAGCATTTTGCCCAACTGAGTAGAGCTGATTGTATCGTCGCCTTTGGCTTGAACATTTTGCAATTGGCGCAGATAGAGGCTGAGTCGAGCAACGACTGCCTTGGGAACGACTGGTTTGGGATTCTGGTCACTCGAAAAGGGATTGGGCATTTTGTTTAGACGCAGGAGGTTCAATATTGAGCAGGAATGCGAAGCGTATGTCTTCCGGAACTTGGCTGAAAGGGATAACCGTCAAAACCGGAACGATGGTTGGGTATTTGCCGACCGTACCAGGCTTGCCCAGCAAAAATGCCAGCAAAATTGTGATTCTTTGTTTCGTTTTCGCAACACGTTCAAATGCCATCCTATTTTTCAGAGAGATGTGAGCAAGGTTTGCCAAGCCGGACTCGAAATCGGAACCGTCTCGATTGGGATAACCGTCAGACTTAACCCTTGTTTTCGAGTTTTTTTGTTTCCTGGATTCTGCCTAATTAACCAAGACAGCCTGTTTGGCCGATTTTTACGACAACAGGAAGGTTACCGCAGATGGGCTGACAGGAACGTTGGCCGCAATCCGCTACTGGACTCGCGAGACAGGAAATCGACTCGGAGTTCTACCAGCGTATTTTACACATCTAGGTCATGGTTGGCGAACGGTTCGTCAGGCCAGATTAACCTCCCACGGTTAGAAATGTCAGAATTTCGAGGAGTGTTTCCATGAAAGTGGTCAAGAACGTCCTGACGATGGTAGCAATCATTGCTGCGATGTCGGCAGGTACAGCTTGGGCTCAGTGTTGTGGCGGTGCCACATATTACGGAGCTGGACAAGCTGGAGCGGGTGTCGCTGTAGGTGCAGACGGCGCCGCGATCGCAGGTGGTGCGATCGCTGGAGGCGGTAGTGGTTATGGTGCTGGTGGCGGAATGGCTGCTGGTGGCGGAAGCTACACCGTCATGAGATCTGTTCAACGAGTTGTTTACGATCAACAACAAGTTACCCGGTACCGTACGCAATATTCGACGGTCAATGAGCAGAAGACAATCAATGTGACTCGATATGTGCGCGAGACAAATTACCGTACTCGCACTTACACAGTTCGACGTCCAGTTCGCGAAACGAGCTACAAGACTGTAACGTACACCGTTCGTCGTCCAGTTCGCGAAACTAAACAGGTAACGTACAATGTGCGTCGCCCAGTCCAGGAAATGAAGACGGTAACGTACAACGTTCGTCGTCCAGTTTACTCGACTCAATCAAAGACAGTTACTTACTACACACGTCGTCCGGTTACTGAGCAACGCACACGAACAGTTTCTTACACTGTTCGAGTTCCTGTTCCTTACACCCGAACAGTCCAAGTTAACGGTGGCAGCTGGCAAACCCAGTCGTACACTGTTCCAGGACGATCGATTCAACGAGTAGTTCGTACTCCAGGAAGCTGGTCATTCGATCCCGGCACATGCTGCCGAACTTGGAATCCAGGTTGCTGTCACACAGTATGTTGCCAAACTCCACCTCGCACTTGCTGCAAGCGAGTTTGGGTTCCATCCTGCGAAACTAAAGTTATCAATTGCACACGATACGAGTGCCAAACTCAATGCAAACAAGTTCCTTACTGTGTAACTCGCTGGGTATGCGAGCCACAAACCAAGGAAGTTTGCTACAAAGTCTGCAATTGGGTATGTGAGCCACGAACTAAGCAAGTTTGCTCAACTCGCTGGGTTTGCGAGCCTCGCACTAAAGACGTTTGCTACACTCGATGGGTATGTGAGCCTGCTACGAAGCAAGTTCCTGTATGTCACACTCGATGGGTTTGCGAAACTAAGACTTGCCAGGTTCCTTACACAACCTGCCGTCCAGTTTGCGAGCAAAAAACCATCTGTGTTCCACGTCGAGTATGCAACCAGGTTCCTTACACTGTAAACGTATGTGTTCCACGCGTTGTTTGCGAACAAGTTCCAGTAACTGTTTGCTGCCCACAACCTTGCGATCCTTGCGGTGGCAGCTACGGTGGCTGTGGCAACGGATGCGGTAACGGATGCGGAATGGGCTGTGGCAATAGCTACGGTGGCGGCTGTGGCGATAGCTGTGGCGGCGGATGCGGATTCGGTGGCGGATGCGGTGGCGGCCTGTTTAATGGTTGCGGCGGCGGATGCGGTGGTTTCGGCATCATCGGTGTTCTGGATCGTATCAAAGGCATGTTCCGCGGATGCGGCGGCGGCTGCGGAGGCGGTTGCGGCGGTTTCGGTGGCGGATACGCTGGCGGATGCGGATGCGATAGCGGTTGCGGCGGCGGATACGTCGGCGGTGGCTGCGGAGCCGATGCCGGTTACGCTGGTGCTGGTTGCGGATGCAACTAAGTCAATAACTGACTTTCTATACCAGGATTATCTGGTCTAAGATACGGGGCGGTTCGATTTATCCTGAGTCGAATCGCCCTTTTTTTACGCGCCTTCAGTGACCGCAAACGAATTCCTATTCCGCCGGAGGAATTTGAGCCAACTGTTGTTGTGTGACGATCTTCAATTGGCCGTTGGCCTGAACAATCACAACGTTGCCCAGCAATTCGTTCGTCATTGACATCAACTTGGCTTTCGACTTCTCTTCAGTGCCCAGGTCTTGAAGTGTCGCGCCCCACACGACATCCTGAATCTTGTTCTTGGCGGTGCGAATGTGCATCCGGTCGTCGGCATCCATGTTGGGAGCACCGGATAAATCTGACCAGTTCTTCGGTCCCTCGCCTCTCTTAATCACAAAAGAAGCGTAGGCCGTGTAGACGGATTCCAGCATTTCTCGAGTTTGAAAATCGATCGCTCCATAGTTCTGGATATTCTGCAAATCACGCTTAACATTGTCTTTGGTTCGTTTCACGCTCTCGGTTTGACGTTTCAATTCGCCACAACCCGCCGTCAGCAGGCACAAAGAAATACAGCAAACCAGAACACAGCTAGTTCTGGAACTCGCTGGCGAAAAAATACTCATAAAGACTGCCCTAAACAAAAATCACGCTCGGGTTTTCGCATAACTTATCAGGCTTAACGGCAAGTAGCCACTTGGGAAACCGAAATCGGCAATATTCCCACTCGCCCGATTCAGGCACTTCGCCGAAAATCCAGTGTTTCAGAGTCGGATGGTGCCATTGAACTCTCTGTGCCCTCGCCCGGATTTGGATGGGCACAATCCGGATGCAGAGCCTGGCAGATATTGTAGGCTCGAATAACGTCAAGCACATCTCGATCGCACCAGTAATAGTTGTGACCCTTGCACTTGACCGGATGGTTGTCGAATTCCAGCTCGGATTCAGATAGCGAATCGAAGTGAATTTCGGTTCCTACGAAATCGTCGATGCGGAAGATGTTGACCCAGCGGTTCAGTCGAGCACGCAGGTTCGACCAGAACAGTTCGTTCAACGGTGGGTAAAAGTGAGCGAAATAGTGCTGGTAGACGTGCGTCAATGGCGAGCCCATGGTCACCAGGTTCACTTCACAAAAAGTATCGTCCAGCCAGTCCATCTCCGAGTCATTCAAAACCTCCACAGCGATCATGGTGCCTTGACTGTGCGAGACGATCGAAAGCTTTGGCTTGTTCGTCACATTGCGTTTAAAATGCTCCAGAATGGTTTTCATGCGTCGCTGGATTTTATCACGCTTGGAAAAATACAGCTCGCCTTCCTGAAACGACACTTCGTGAATGTCGAACGAGTTGTCTTCAACCACATCTCGCACCAGTTCTCTGCGAAAGTGGAAGTGTGTGATGATGTCACCAACAATGTCGAGTGCCGGACGGAGGAATTTGAAACTCATCAGGAGAATCAGGCTCAAATTGACCAGTGGCAGGAAAGCATATTTGTTGGCATCTTCAAGGAAACGACCCAGAACATGGCTTTGGTATGGCTGGTGTCTGATTTCAAAATAGGCCATCGTCATCATCAACCCGATTCCCATCAGCATGGCCCACAGCACGGTGGTTTGCACAAATCCATTGACGATTAACCTGGGTGGGCGAGCGCCCGCAATGTAATCATCGACCGTTTTACAAGATCGCCATCTGGTATAGGCCATTAAAACGACAGCCATGATGCAACCAATCATGATTCCCATGATGATTTGCACTCCCATCAAGGGGATGGCTTCCTGAAAGATCAGATTGAATTCCTCGATCTGGTTACCGGCTGGAAGCTTTCCATGAACTTCCAGGAAGACGGTCCATACGAAAGGCAGCAGCAGGCCCCAGACTCCGGCGGAAATTGCCGGTAACAACAAGGCCGCCAACAAACCGATTCGATGGTTGCGTCTGTCCAGCATGGCAATGGACCAGCAAATAATCATGCTCGACAAAGTCAGGACCAGGCAAAACCACAGCGAGCCCAGTAGAACGATGAAGGTATTGCAGTACCACTGAATTCCCTGGTCGGATCCGTTGATGTCCGGAAATATGTTGAACATC
>CAZOXC010000194.1:0-6264 GCA_964583205.1 uncultured Pirellulaceae bacterium
TTGGTCCGTTCCCGGCAAAGACTCGATTGCTTTTGAGCCGAGATGAATCCGGTTGGGCGCTGGTTCAGAAACGATTGTTGTTACCGCCGGTCAAGCACGTGATCTCTTCAGATCGATCCGGCACTTTGACAACCGGCCTTTTCGTCAACAAGATCCATTTTCCCGAGGTTGAATCAACGCCACTGGTATTCAGTCGTCGGCACAACAAGCAGATCGACGCGTTGGCTGAAAAGTTTGCACTGCAGAAGATCAACAAACAGCCCGGGGAGTCGGCGGCGCAGTTGGAAATTGCTTGAGCCAAACGTGAGGCGCCTTGAATCATTCATATGCAAGCCGCGCTTAGTCTCCTGACATGGCTTCTTCCAACACGTCTTCGTTGACGTAGATTGGCAAATGCGGGTCACAGGTAACGGCAACGGCGATAGCGTCAGACGGTCGAGCGTCAATTTCGATCAGTTCACCTTCGTATTTGATGCGGAGGCTGGCAAAATACGTGTGGTCGCTCAAATCGTGGATGATCACGCTATCCATTTCGCCCCCCATTTGTTCGATAGCTGAAACCAGCAAGTCATGAGTCAATGGTCTGGGGCGAGGAATCTCTTTGACTCGACGATCGATACTGGTCGCCTCGAAAATTCCGATCAGAATTGGAAACTGCCGCTCGCCTTCAACTTCCTTGAGAAATACGACCTGGTTTTCGTTGATCTCGCTGATGATGATGCGAGTTAATTTCATTTCGACGGGCATCGACATTGGAATTCCTTTTTCAATTCTGGCGGGCAGGTTTGGCCTGCGACGAAATAAAGATGGTCAATTGTACGCTCAAATTATACGCGAAGGTGCGGCAAGGAAAATGGTCTGCCGAACAACTGGGAATTTGTTTGGTGGTCGTTTAGCTGGATCTGGGAATCAAGTACGATGGAAGTCAAGTAAATCATCAATATCGTTTGTTCGCGAATTTCGAAATGTTAAGAGTTGGAATCATCGGCGTTGGGTTCATGGGCTGGATTCACTGGCTGGCCTATAAAAAGAATCCTCAGGTCAAAGTTGTGGCAATTTGCGAAAACGATGAGAAAAAACTGTCTGGCGACTGGACTGCCATCAAGGGGAACTTTGGCCCACCTGGTGAACAAGTCGATTTGAGCGATGTGGCGACTTATTCCGATGCGGGCGAGTTTTTTCAGCATGACCTGGATCTGGTTGATATCTGCCTGCCGCCCTCGCTGCATTGCCCGATTGCCGTCAACGCGTTCGATAATCAGCGTCATGTGTTTTGCGAAAAACCAATGGCGTTGCAGTTGGCTGAATGTGACGAGATGTTGGCCGCTGCCAGTTCCGCAAATCGACACCTGTTGATCGGCCATGTATTACCATTTTTCCCCGAGTATCAGTTTGCTCGCGAAACGATCGCTTCGGGAAAATATGGAAAATTGCTGGGCGGACAATTTAAGCGAGTGATCTCGGACCCAACCTGGGTGCCAAACTTTTACGATCCGCAAAGTGTTGGCGGCCCGTTGTTGGACTTGCACGTACACGATGCACATTTTATTCGAGCGATGTTTGGAATGCCCAATGGGGTTTCCAGTGTTGGACGTCGACGAGGTGCGGTGGTCGAATTTTGCACGACGAATTATCGATTCGATTCCGATGTTTCGGTTTCCAGCACCATGGGAGTCATCAATCAACAGGGTCGCCCGTTTACTCACGGGTTCGAAATGCATCTGGAGAATGCGACTCTGCAATTCGAGTTCGCGGCTTGCGCAGACAACGATGATTTGATGTCGCTCAAGGTGTTTCATGCAGACGGTTCAGTTGAGCGACCGGACTTGGGAGATGGCGATCCTGTCAACGCGTTCATTGCCGAGATCAACGAAGTCGTGGATTGTCTGCAAAATGATCGCCGGTCCAGTTTGTTGGACGGACAGCTTGCCCGTGATGCGATCGAGATCTGCCAGATGCAGGACAAGGCGATCGTCTAAACCGGAAACCCCAGGTAGTGACTGAGCGCAAAGGCAGAAAACTCATTTCAATTTCCTGGATAAGGGAACTTGCAATTGAGCCACCATTTTTACCCACTAAAATACTGTTTTGAATTAAGCGGTAGAGAATAATGACCGGCGTTCAAACAGTGATCGGTATTGCGGGTGCTTCCGGTTCGGGGAAAAGCACTTTTGCTGGCCAATTGGTCGATCTGATTTGCGAATCCACTGCGCCGGCGAATGTATCGATATTGAACGAAGATCGATACTATCGAGATCGCAGTGATTTGAACTTTTCAGAGCGCGAGCAGATTAATTACGATCACCCGGATGCTCTGGAACATGATCTGTTGGCTGCTCATCTTCAAGATCTGCGGGCGGGCAAAACGATTCAAGCGCCTTGTTATAACTATGCCGAACATAGTCGGGATGAAGATACTGAAATGCTGAAGCCAGGTAAGATTTTGATTCTGGAAGGCATTTTGATTCTGCATCGTCCGGAGATTCGAAATCAACTGGACTTGGCATTGTTCATCGATTTGCCACTGGATGTTTGCCTTGCCAGAAGATTGCAGCGAGATACGGGCGAACGCGGCCGGTCGATGGAATCGGTGCTACGACAATTTACAACATCGGTTCGGCCAATGTTCTTCGAGTACATTTTGCCAACGAAGGACCATGCAGACATTATCGTGCCGCAGGGCGGGCAAAACGCGAAAGCATTGAACCTGTTGCATAGCCATGTCAAAGATCTGCTTGGTCAGTAAACCGCTCTTCCGGTTGACCGAGCGACGATTTCGCCGATAAACTCGATTGGTCAAGTTTGCTTTTGGATTATTGTGTTTAAACCAGAGTTTAGTGAGTAAATCTGGGCTGGGTGGCTCAGTTCAATATTTTATGCAGGCTCCAACCCAACAACGCGGCGATCTGATGGTTAAGCGACGATCGTATTTGAACACGCTGAAGCGCTGGAGTCTGGCGTTCCTGGGTGTGTTGTGTGTGGGGTTGGCAGTGTTGGGCGTGATTCTTCCCGGGTTGCCGGCGACCATTTTTTTGATGGCGGCGACCTATCTGTTCGCCAGAAGTTGCCCTGCGCTGGAGAGAGTACTGGTTCGCAATCGCCTGTTTGCGCCCTTTCATCAGTACATTGATGGCGATGCGGAGATGCCTTTGCGAGCCAAGGTCATTACCTTGTTGCTGATATGGGGATTCTCGTTGAGTAGTTGTGTTTTGCTGATCAAGGGTGGTACGAACAGCTCGATCGCCGGCATCATCGTATGTGCTGCGATGATCGGCACCTACTTTGTCATCTGGCGACGTGTGCCTCGGTCGTGACTATTGATAGTGATTATCGACAGTGATTTGCTATCGGAAGCGAACGACCACGCCTTGTGGCGAGCGATCAAAATTTCCGGCTTCGTCATAAGCTCGTGCCGAAATGAAATACTTGCCGGATGGAGGATCGAAGTTGTATTCCCAGAAGGTTCGAGTCTTCATGGGGACCGAAACGTGGCTTCGTTCTTCGGACCAGTTGACGCCATCAAAGTATAATCCTGATTCGGTATCGCGGATCGTCAGGCGTAATTCAGCTACCTGGCTTTGATCAAAAGCATTGCCTCGAATCCGCACGGGACCGCTGACAATCGCACCCTGGAAAGGGAATCGGATCGTGGTTTCAGGTTCGGCTTGATCCACAATGACTCTGGCGACTGCTGGCGAACCGGGCACATTGTCAAGATTGAAAGGGCGAGCCGATATTACCAATCGCGAGTAATCAGTTTCCAAGTCAGAAGACTTAATTCCAAACGACCAGTCGCCCAGCTGCAATCCGAGTCGGCTTGGCTCGACATTCGTTGCCGTGAACGAGTCGGACCAGTCTGAACCATTCCAATAACGCTGAGTTTCCGCATCACGAATGGCGACTCGAATTCTTGAAACGCCCCAGCGTTCCTCAGCGATTCCGTTGATGGAGATATTGGATTGAGTCACCGGTTGGCCGGAACTGGAAATTGTGGTCACGGCTGTTTGAGGGTTCCACTTCAGCTCTCGCATGGCGATCTGAAACACGTTTGACGAAGAGCCCGGCAGAGTGTCGATTCCGTTTTCCAACTGCCAGGGATCGGTGGACAAGTCATAGTACTCTCGTTCGCCATTTGACCATTCGGAATAAATCTCGTGGAGTGTTCTGAGTGCTACGTAGCTGCCGTCCAGTTGTTGTCCTGCAAGGCGACGGTCCGACCAGTTTTCGATCAGGATCGAATGGCGCCAGTCTGCCGCAGGCACAGATTGCGGATCTTCGACCAGAGTTTTGAACGAGATTCCGTCAACCAGCCCCAATGGTCTGCCGCCCGCCAGTTCGACGCACGTGGGAGCCAGGTCAATATTGGCCAGCAAGTGATTGGCAGTTTCACCCTCGACAACATTGGGTCCCCAAACGACCAAGGGCACGTTTGTGCTG
This sequence comes from uncultured Pirellulaceae bacterium, assembly GCA_964583205.1. Taxonomy (GTDB): domain Bacteria; phylum Planctomycetota; class Planctomycetia; order Pirellulales; family Pirellulaceae; genus CALMEE01. The sequence continues at coordinate 4,438 of CAZOXC010000194.1, forward strand.
CGGTTGTAGGCTTCCGACTTGCCGAATCTACGATGATGTCCCAGCGAGTACCCGTTGTCCGAAGTCAGGAAGATGTACGTGTTTTCGTGCTCGCCGGTCTCAGCCAACTTGTCCAAAATTTCCGCCAGCATCCGGTCGATGGAAATCATGGAGAGCATCCGGCTGCGATACTCGCGGTCAGCACGCTCGATTGCGCTCGCAGAGAGTCGCGGCAAATGTTGATAGTGTTCTGGTTTGTCAGAATAATCGGCTTCGTCAAAATCGGGAGTCCGAGGCAGGGTCAAGTCCGGCCAGACGTCTTCGAAAGCCGTATCGTACATCGGCACATCCGGATCGGCTTGAATGTGTGGAGCCAGAGGGGCGACGTAGTAAAAAAACGGCCGAGTTTCGCCTTCCACCCAGCGACTCTCCAGGAGATTGAGACAATCATTGATTTCGGCATTGGTTCGATAGACGTTGCCGGGCAATTCGTTAAGCGAGCCAGTCGCCGAATTCTGGTTGGTAAACCGGGTCGTTGCGTAATAACGACTTCCCAGCGAACAATAAAAATGCTCCCAGCCCGCCGGTACGTAACCGGGAATCCCGTTGTTGACATACTTGCCAATCAAAGCAGTTTCATAACCAAGCCCCTGCATCCAGACGGACAAGTCATTTTGATCGTGGCCACGCCGCTGGTACTCTTCCAACCCACCGGTAAAACCGTTAGCAAGTTCCAGTCCCGACTGGTTTACTTTGATTCCGGTACGATGTGCGTATTGTCCTCGCAAGGTGCTGGCTCGAGATGGACCACAGAGCGGAGTCGTCACGTGGAAATTGGTGAACCGTGTGCCTTCGTTTGCCAGACGATCGATCGTTGGGAAGTACTGGGCAATAATGCCGGGACTCATCAAGTCAAGATCGGCGTCGTCCAGATTGATCACGATAATGTTGGGTTGATTGTCGTCGGCCAGGACCGTCGACGTTGCCGCGAAACCGACCAACATAAAACACAGAGCTATTAACCCTGCATTTGCAAAATACAATCCAACTCGCTTTGATTTCACGCCAGCCTCACTAAATCCTGTCCCAGTGCTTAACAGCATTGTAAATAAAGCTAATCGCCAGTTGGCAGCTTCCTTTTCGAATTCGAATAGAATTCGTGAAAAGGCTGGAACGCCAATCGATGATAGCGCCAAACGCCGTAAACTTTACGAGTCAAAGCTTGAGGAAGGTAGGGTCAGGTCCGCTTGCAGGAACTGCATCGGCGCCAACATTCAGATCGAACATTCAGACCGAATACTCGGCATTAACTACGCGGCATCAACTACGCGACGTCAACTACGCGACGTCTCTTGGGCCAGCCGCCAGGACTTCTGGCGAGACCTGGTCGCTGTAGTTTTTGAAATTCTGGATGAACTTGGCAGCCAGCGTAGTGGCATTCTTTTCGAAATCTTTTTGGTCTGCCCAGACATTTTGAGGATTCAACAACTCGGTCGGAACATCAGGACAAGACTGGGGAATCGTCAATCCAAAGAATGGATCCTGTTCCCATTTGCACTCGATAATACTGCCATCATGGATCGAGTTGATAATGGCTCGAGTATGTTTGAGCGAAATCCGGTTGCCGGTTCCAAAAGCACCGCCGGTCCAACCAGTGTTTACCAGCCAGGCGTTGGTGCCATGTTGTTTCATTCGTTCGGCCAGCATCTCCGCGTACTGTTGGGAAGCCCAAACCAGAAACCCGCCCCCGAACCAGCCGAAAAAGGCGGCTTGAGCCTCGGTAACTCCCATTTCCGTGCCGGGGACTTTGCCTGTGTATCCGCTGATAAAGGGGTACATGCCCTGTTC
>CAZOXC010000195.1:0-6249 GCA_964583205.1 uncultured Pirellulaceae bacterium
GTCCTGATTAGTTGTTGCTCGCACGGAATGGTCAAGTCGGTTCGATGATGGCTGATAATTGGCTGTCACTTCTGCACCAGAAACACCGCTACCGTTCTTGTCTTCCAACTTGCCGGTAATCGTACAGGTTGATTTGGACAGATCGAGGATCACATTATCACGAGCTTCTTTGTCACCAGCGGCAACTTCCACAATGGCGAAAATGTTCCCAATGCGTTGTTGGAGCACCGCGGTTTGTTGAGAGGCAGGCGACACAACGTCTTCGTTTGAGCCTCGAGAGTAACGAACGAAGATTCGGGCATCAGATGGCAAGTCTTCAACCGCAAACTGGCCATCAGCATCCGTCTTAATCATGCGAGCATTGATAGACGCAGTTCGCTCATTGACGTAATCGATGGCGATTGGCAGATTAGCGATTGCTTTGCCGTCTTCACCGATCACTTTGCCGGCCACAGTTACATCCTCCTCCATACCTTTAGTTTCCTCTTTGGAAGCTTCCAGGGAAATCTCGATTGAGCCTGACGTTGGACGGGCTGTTTTAAAGTCGCCTTTTTCACCCTCATTTTCTCCCGTTCGATAGGTCACATCGCATTGTGCAAAGACACGATACTTGCCAGGCGGAGTGATCAATTTTGGCACTCGCTGCTTCGTTCCCGGCGCCGCGAATGGGAACTGAACTGACTGCTGGAGCAGTAGTAGTGCGGACTTGCCGGGTGCAAGAGACAACTGTGCTTTCATCATGGTCTCGCGTGGAATACCGAAAATTAGCCAGTTTGAGGAGCCTGCGAGGTTAATGGTATCGCCTTCCAATTTGGCTGCAAACATTGTTCCAGGATCTCGTTGGATTTCGATCGCAGCTTCTGACTCATTGCGAATCCAAACTTCGTAACGAAGCCAATCACCGTGAACGAATTCAGTTGGACTTTCGCTGCCCTGAAGAGGTGAGGGCCGCACTCCAATTCGAATTCCATCTTCTGGGTCGCCCCATACAATCTCGTGTTCCTCAGGCCTGACTGTATTTTCAATTAGCTCATCAATCGGTCCCGATGCTGGTTGTTCCTGGTTCGCAGGATTCTCTACCAACGAAGTATTAGTGGCGGCGACAGCAGTAATTGAAAACACGACCAGCAGTAAGATTGCGGAGCAAAACATCGTCCAGCGCGGGCGCGCGATTGGCGTCTCACCAAGCCGTATCTGCCTTTCAATTCTTCGAACCAGCTGATTGCGGCTGGTACCGCGGGCCGAAAGAGCGGCGAACTGTTCGGTGTATCGCTGACTTTGGTTCGGCAAACTCAGTTCTGCAATTCGTAACAGCGACAATGCGTACTCGACACGCCCGACTCCTGCCGCTGCCGCCATATCATCGCAGCAGTCCTCCCGCTCGTTGCTGATTTGCCGGCTGATCCACCAAACGACAGGATGAAAGAAAAGTACCGCTTCGACCGTTCTTTGCAACAGTTGCATCAGCGGATCAAGGCGTCGGATGTGCGCCAGTTCGTGACTGATGATCGCGGTGAGCTGCTGGTGTGTGAGATTCGTCAAAATCGAGACCGGCATTAACAACACAGGTTTCCAGATTCCAACCACAACCGGAACCGCGACTCGCTCGCAAAAGTAAGCTGCCGGTGCTGCGGCCAATCCGATACGATCTGCAACTTTTGAAATCAGGCTTAACGTCGCGCGATCACCAACCAGCCTGGATGTGTTTCGTAATCGAATTCCCCGTAACATGGACAACAGAAGTCGCAGCCCCATGACGGCCACACCCAGCACATAAAACATCGACAGCCAAAATGAAATAGGTTGCAAGATTGGTTGCAGCCAATCGCCCCCAGTCTTTTCTGCAGGAACTATTGGGCTAGACGATGCTGAAGAAAAATCTGTTGAAGTTGTAATTGACTGCGCGGGCGCAGCGAATTCCGAGCCATCCTCTGACTCGACCACTCGATTGCCATTATTGAATTCAAATCCACCTGTTTCGATTAGGGCATCACTTGCATTCGGATATTCGCTGGCTGTGTCGATCCCTGCGACGGAATGAGGCATCGAGGATGATGTGAACGTAATGACTCCAACCACTGGAAGTGCGAACAGAACGACGATCGCGAACAGATATCTGTAGTTGGCGGATGAGTTTTTAAGTAACCGCAGTCCAGCCGCTACGATAGCGCCCGCAACCATTCCTTGCCACAATAAGTGCAGCAGCGTGATCGCCAATTTTCCCGAATAATGCTGCCAGTCAATTGTTTGAAACATTTCAAGTGCGTTCATGATTGCTCCTTGAGTTTTTGGTTTAACATCTTCCTTAAGCGTTTGATTTCAGTTTCATCGAGATCTTTGACATCGAACAAACTTAGCAGCAACGTTTCCGACGAACCTTCAAAAAGTCGGTCCATCAGATCGCCCAGCATGCCCTTGGAGACATCTTCTTTCTTCAGCGTGGGCTCGAAACGAAACGCCTTGCCCTTGGCAGGTGGCAGTTTCTTAAGTTGGTTTTTTGCAACCATGGTAGTCATTGAAGTGATTACTGACGTATGCGCCAAATCTCTTCCCAGTTTAGCGAGCGCATCACGAACCTCGCGTACCGTTCTGGGTGCTTCCTGCCAAAGCACCTTGAGGATCTGAAGCTCTAATTCCGTCGGGTTTTCCGCAGCTGGTCGTGGCATTTTGCAACCTCCGTCATTTCTGTATAACTAGAATTTACAGCGTTGCAGCGACGTAGACAATAGAGAATTTCTGGTTTTATAGAAATAAAAACAAGTCAGCCGGCAAGGGCACCGGCCGACATTGGCGATCCGGCAGTGCGGCGTTAAGAATCGGCGTGTCGTTAGGGATTCGTCTTGATGCTGGCTTCCAGTTCAGCCAACTTGTTTTTCCAGGATTCAACTTGTTCCGAATCACCGGCGAGTTCGTGTACTTTGATGCAACGTTCGATTGCCCTCGAGTATTGGAAATGCATGTAACCAGGAGACTCGTAGGATCCTGATTCCATTTGCTCCCATGCTTCCACGACCAGCAGTTTGGCTTTGTCGAATTCGTCTTGATTGGCAAGACAGATTGCCAAGACACCTTTGGCTTGTGCTTGATTGGCAGCGGGCGACTCAACGTTTTGTATCACTCGTTCGGCAACAGCCTCAGCTTCTTCGTAACGCCCCAATTCAGACAAGGCGATCGCTTTATCAACCGCGACACCGATCAAGAATTCTTCGCTGAATTGTTCTTCCTCAATCTTCCCTTCCAGGAACTCGCGGGTAGTTTCCAATGTCGCTTGCCAATCTCTTTGACCGAGTTGGGTACGCGTACTGAGTTCAATCTCGCGTTGTTTGTTGGAGTACGGTCCTTGGAATTTGATCATCGATTCAAGTAAAATGTCAGCCTCATCATACAGTTGATCCATATGAAATTGGCACATCTGAGCGTCAGAATTTCCCAAAGTTGCCCCAAGGTTTCTTTTTGCCAATTGAGTCAAGGGATGATCTTCGCCAAGTTCTTTTCCTGACACTTCATAAACGGTGTGAAAAATCCTTAGCGCTTCAGGCAGATCGATTCTGTTGTTAGACAGTGTTGAACCCAGCGAAATCATTTCGCTGAGTGTTTGAGGATTATCGACGCCAAGTGATTGTTCAAGCGACGCTATTGCTTGCTTGTATAACTTAATACCTTCGTCCAAACGATCCATTTTGAGGTACAGCTCGGCAAGGCTTGTTGTTGCTTGCGAAGTTCGCGGATGTTCATCGCCAAGACATTGCTTGAATAATGGAAGCACCTCTTCCTTTAAGACTAATGCATCTTGCAGCCTGCCGGCGGTCTCGTAACTGTTTGCGAGATTGTGCATTTCGCGAAGAGTGTTTGAATTCGAAAGTCCGTATACTTGTTTCGTCAGTTCCAGCGTTTCTTCGCCAAAAGAAATGGCATCATTAATTCGCCCGGCTTTTATGTACGAGATTGCCAGCAGGTTTCTGACCGCCAACGTATCGGGGTGCTGAGGTCCCAAATTCTTTTGTTTGAGCGCGAGTGTTTCTTCCAGCAAGTCTAGGGCATCTTCCTTCTTTCCGTTGTCGTCCAAAACGTTTGCCAGATTAGCCTTCATGCGAAGAGTATCGTGACTTTCTTCTCCAAAATACTGGGCCGAAAGTTCGACCGCTTCTTCCTGCAATTCCAATGCTTCTTTAGTTCGCCCGACATCCGCCAAACTGATCGCATAGTTAGACATGGCATTGACGGTGTCCATATCCTGTACACCGAGATGGGTTCGCATCGCTGCCAGAACTTCCTCCTGTAATTCGATCGCTTTATCTAACTGCCCAGATTCTCTAAGCACGAGAGCCAGTAGGTCCTTATTTCGGAGAGTCGATGGGTGATCTTGGCCCAGCGTTTTTATCAGAATTGCGACACACTCACTGGAAGCCTTTACTGCGTCATCGTATTCACCGATCCCTCGTAGTGACGTCGACAAAGATGTAAGCATTCGAGACTTTGCAGCATCGTCGAGGTCCGATCTATTTAACTCGCTACGTACATTCAACAGAACATCTTTGGCAGACATTTTGTGCGTTGCGCCATACCTCGGATCCACGGAAACAAAAGAGTTGGTCACGATGGCAAGCATTTCCTGCGTGACCTCCGCTTCGTATTCTGCTTTTTCGAGAGCCTCCTCAGCGTTATTACGCTGCTGGTCCGCGACAGTCCTTTGTTGTTCCGCTTCGATCGTTTTGTTCTCGGCAACCTTTGTTTGCTTCACCGCGTCTTTAGTAGCAAGGTTGGCCTCGATTGCAAAATAGGTGGAAACAGCAACCGCCGAAACCAACAGGCCTGCAATCGTAACCAATGAAGCGACAAGCCCCTTGTTCTTTCGAACGAACTTGCTGACCCGGTAACTTGTCGAGGGCGGACGGGCCAGAACGATGTCACCTTCAAGGTACCGATTGATGTCTGCCGCCATGTCGTTCGCCGAATCATAGCGCCGTGAACGGTCCTTTTCCAGTGACTTCATGACGATCCAGTCCAGTTCACCTCGTAGAATTTGCTGGAGGTGAACCGGTTGAATCTGTCGCAATTCACCGATGGAAGAAACTCTCTCACCGGAAGAGCTTAAACGTTGACTGGGCCGCGGGGGTTCCTGATCACGAATGAACTCCATGACTCTCAATGCGGCGTGCTTTTTGATCGTGTCTTTGTCGATCGGAGTGCTTCCGGCCAAAAGCTCGTATAGCATAACGCCCAACGAATAAATGTCGCTGCGTGTGTCGATGTTTAACGCATCCATCGTCGCCTGTTCCGGCGACATGTATTGAAGCGTTCCCATGACCAGCCCGAATTCCGTGAACATCGTCTTTTCGGTTAATTTCGTTTGGCATTGCAACGCCTTGGCCAGGCCAAAATCGATTACCTTGGCGACGGGCTTGCCATCGTGGATGTGAACAAGAACATTGTTGGGTTTCAAATCGCGGTGAATGATTCCCTTCTGGTGCGCGTGTTGGACGGCTTTGCAGACTGGCACAAACAGCTTAAGTCGGTCACTGGGCGTTAACTTGTTTCGATCGCAGTATTCATTGATCGGAATACCCTGGACCAGTTCCATCACAAAGTAAGGAGTCCCAATTTCCGTTGTTCCAGCGTCCAAAATCCGTGCGATGTTTTCGTGATCCATTAAAGCCAAAGCTTGACGCTCGGCTTCGAAACGAGCGATCACCTGTTTGTCCGCTCTTCCGTCCTTGATCAACTTCAAAGCGACTCGTCTTCGAACGGGTTCCTGTTGTTCGGCCATCCAAACCGTGCCCATTCCTCCTTCGCCGATTTGTTGTAAAAGTTTATATCGCCCGATTCGCGATCCGCTTTCTTCGATGACATTTGAATCGCTAAAATTCGCTTTGCTTAACGGGTCGTGCGATGTGTTTTCATTATCCTCGGCAAGAAACGATCCCGCTTCCCGGTCTGAATTCAGGAGTGCTGTGACCTCTGAAAGCAAATGGCTGTCTTCGGCACATGCCTTAACGACAAAATCATCTTGATCAGAGAATTGTGAAAACTCTTGTGCTTTGCAGAAGATCGTGAAAGCTTCTTGCTTTTCGTTTTTGTCATTCAAGATTGATTCTCCAAACCTATTTATCGGTCATCCGTTTTATCGCCTCTTATTTCGCGATACAGCCACGCCCGAGCGTATGCCCAGTGACGATCCGCAGTACGACGAGCAAGCCCTAGGCTCTATCCCTTAATTGGTATTTGCATAAAAAACGACACCTGAGATTC
>CAZOXC010000196.1:0-6233 GCA_964583205.1 uncultured Pirellulaceae bacterium
ATTCACCTGTTGGACGAGACCGAGCGTAAGCAGGTTGTCAAAACAAAGGATTTGTGGATCGACATTGGTTGTGCCAGTCAGGAAGAGGCCAAGACCCTGGTTTCGATTGGCGATTCAGTGACATTGAAGCTGGGCTATACCGAACTGAGAAACGGAATTGCTACGGCTCCGGCGATGGACAATCGCTGCGGTGTTTGGGTGGTTGTCGAGGCGCTCAGACGAGTGGCCGAATTGAATCCCAGCAGTTCAGTATTTTCCGTGTCGACCGTTCAGGAAGAAATCGGATTGCGAGGTGCAAAAACGGCCGCCTATTCGATCGACCCGCAGGTCGGGATTGCAGTGGACGTCACGCATGCCACCGACTGTCCCACCATCGACAAACGTCAGCAGGGCGAAATCAATCTTGGCGAAGGGCCCGTGATTGTCCGAGGTCCCAATATCAATCCGATCGTCGCCGATCGGCTGATCGAGATTTGCGAATCCCAGGACATTCCCTACCAACTGGCGGCGCTGGGGCGAGCAGCACCCAACGACTCGAATTCACTGCAGATTAACAGGGCCGGTGTAGCAACCGGTCTGGTTGCAATTCCGAATCGCTACATGCACAGCGCTGTGGAAACGATTTCTCTGACAGACATTGATAATGCGGCGGAGTTGTTGGCCTTGTTTTGTAACTCGGTGAAACATCACAACGAGTTCATTCCCAAGTAACAATCCGCCTCTTCGGCTGTCTATGGTTGCCAACTACGGGTTGGAATTTCCCTGAGCCGGTTTGCTGGCCTGGCCCTTAACCTTGCGCAGTTTCTCTACAAGATCTTTTTTGGATTGCAGACCGACCATCCGGCCGTAAACCTTGCCGTCAACAACGAATAGCAAGTTTGGGATGCTGGAAGCACCGAAGGTTCTGGCCATGCCCGAATGCTGGTCAACATCAACTTCTACGATCGTCGCAAGCCCTTCTTCTTCAATTTGATGCAGAATGGGTTTAAGTTGGCGGCAAGGAGGACACCAGGTGGCTGTAAAATCAACGATCACCGGTCGGTCCGCATTCAGAACGACCTCGGCAAAATCGGTGTCGGCGAAAGGCGATGTGCTGGCCGCTACTGAGGTGCTGGTGTCGCCGACAAGAGGATTGTCGTCCTGGTTCTGTTCACCGGTACGCAATCCGACAAACAATAATCCTGCCACCACCAATAAACAAAAAACCAGAAAAATAGACTTGTTCATTCGACCGCATTTCCAATATTCAAAATTCCAGATTGGCTTACAAAGACCAGACACACAACAAGGTTACAAAGTCGCTTCAACAAGATGCTGATTTTTGTTACCTTTTAACCGAGTAGTTTAGCATCCAGTGTATTTGATTCGACATCAATACGACGATTTTAAGTCCAATATCTTACAGGCACAGGGAAACTTCCGATGAAATACGACCCTTTTAACGCTCGAGCGTCCATCACTGTGGGCGGCCAGGAAATTGGAATATACCGGCTCAAACAATTGGTCGACGACGGAATTTGCGATGTCGAATCGCTGCCTTTCTCTATCCGGCTGTTGGTCGAATCCGTGTTGAGAAACTGTGATGGCAAAATCGTCACTGAGCAGGATGTGCGCCAGATCGCCGCCTGGGATGCCAAAAATGTGGCCAAGGACGAAATTCCGTTTAAGCCAACTCGAGTAGTCCTGCAGGACTTTACCGGTGTGCCGGCAGTCGTTGACCTGGCAGCCATGCGATCAGCCATGAGTCGGCTGGGTGGTGACCCGAAAAAGATCAACCCGCTGATTCCAGTCGATCTGGTGATTGATCACAGTGTTCAGGTTGACCAGTTTGGCTCCAACAACGCGCTGGCGCGGAACGTCGAGATTGAATTCGAACGAAACCGCGAACGCTATGAGTTTCTCCGCTGGGGTCAGCAAGCTTTTGATAACTTCCGAGTCGTGCCGCCGAACGTCGGGATCGTTCATCAGATCAATCTCGAATTTCTGGCCAAGTGCGTTTTCCTGCGTGAAGATGAACAGGGTCCGATTGCCGTGCCGGATACCTTGGTGGGCACCGACAGCCATACCACGATGATCAATGGGTTGGGTGTTCTTGGTTGGGGAGTTGGCGGTATCGAAGCAGAAGCGGCGATGCTGGGACAGCCGATTTACATGTTGATGCCGGAAGTTGTGGGCTTCGAACTCACGGGCAAACTGGCTACCGGTTCCACCGCGACCGATATGGTGTTAACAGTCACCGAGATGCTGCGTGAACACGGAGTGGTCGGTAAGTTCGTCGAGTTCTTTGGCGATGGCGTGAGGAACATGTCTTTGGCCGACCGGGCGACGATTGCCAACATGGCACCGGAGTACGGAGCCACGATGGGCTTTTTCCCGATTGATGAAGAGACACTTAACTACTTGAGAAAGACCGGTCGAACAGAACAAGAAGTCGAGTTGGTCGAAACTTTTGCTCGCGAGCAGTTGTTGTTCAATGACGCGTCTGCCAGGACTCCGGTCTACACAGATACATTGAAGCTGGATATATCGACAGTCGAGCCGTCGCTGGCTGGTCCCAAACGACCTCAGGACCGCATTGCATTGTCGCGAATGAAAGACTCGTTCCGCGAGTCTCTGACAGCTCCAATTTCTGATCGAGGATTCGCATTGGAGCAAAGTGCGCTTGGAAACACGGCGACGGTTGCCAACAACGGTCATTCGGAGCAAATCGGACACGGAGCCGTCGTCATCGCTGCGATCACCAGTTGTACCAACACCAGTAACCCTTCGGTGATGGTGGCAGCCGGGCTGCTGGCGAAGCATGCCGTTGAAAAAGGAATGGCGGTGCAACCGCACGTGAAAACCAGTTTGGCACCCGGTTCTCGAGTCGTGACGGAATACCTCAACAAAGCCGGATTGACTGAGTCACTTGAGCAGCTTGGATTCAACACGGTGGGCTATGGATGTACTACCTGCATTGGAAACAGTGGCCCCTTGCCCGAACCAGTCAAGAACGCGATCGTCGAAGGTGATCTGGTTGCTTCGGCGGTTCTTAGCGGAAACCGAAACTTTGAAGGTCGAGTAAGTCCACATACCAAAGCGAATTATCTGGCCAGTCCGCCTCTGGTTGTGGCCTATGCTCTGGCCGGAACTACTGACATCGATGTGGTCACCGAAGCAATTGGGCAGGATGATCAAGGCAACGATGTTTTCTTGAAAGACATTTGGCCTTCGCAAGAAGAGGTCCAATCTTTGGTCGAGAGTTCAGTGCAGGCCGAGATGTTCCAGGAACAATACTCTGGGGCGTTTGAGTCCAATCCGACCTGGAACAATATCTCCGTTGACTCCGGCGACATGTATTCCTGGAGCGAAGCCAGTACCTACATCCAGGAACCGCCGTTCATGGTTGGCTTGACCTCGGAAGTACCTTCGGTGACTCCGATCCAGGGAGCTCGATGTTTAGCTCTGTTGGGTGATTCAGTGACGACCGACCACATCTCTCCAGCCGGGGCAATTGCTCAAGACAGTCCCGCAGGAAAGTATCTTGTGGAACACGGTGTTGATCCTCGAAACTTCAACAGTTACGGATCTCGCCGCGGAAATGATCGAGTGATGCATCGAGGCACATTGGCCAACATTCGAATTCGCAATCAGTTGGCTCCAGGCACAGAGGGTGGCTGGACGCGGCAGATCCCTGATGGCGAAGTCATGTCGATTTTTGATGCGGCTGAAAAATACCAGGCCGATTCGATTCCCTTGATCATCCTCGCTGGTAAGGAATATGGAACCGGAAGCAGCCGTGACTGGGCGGCCAAGGGCACGTTGCTGTTGGGTGTGCGAGCAGTAATTGCGGCCAGCTACGAACGTATTCATCGCAGCAACTTGGTTGGTATGGGTGTACTACCGCTGCAATTTAAATCCGGCGAGACCTGGCAATCGCTCGGCCTGAACGGAGAGGAGTCGTTTGATATTCCAGACTTGGGTAATTCTATTCAACCTCGAAGCACACTTAAGGTGATCGCAAAACGAGACGATGGTTCGCATGTTGAGTTTGAAGTGAGCGTGAGAATCGATACCCCTGTCGAGGTAGAGTACTACAAGAACGGGGGGATTTTACAGAAAGTGTTGCGCGACTTGATTTAATGGAAAAACCGGCGTTCTCCAAAAATACAGTCACTAATCCAAATTCTAAGGAGTTGTGTTACCGAAATTAACTTGGCCAAGAATACTCATCTGACTAGAATGTATAAGTGTAACAACTCAACGTTTCGCTGCCCCCACCTGGCGATCGATGCAAATCAATTCGTGCATTTGATCAAAGCCGAGAACAGATCTCCTAGTTCAACTCAGCGTTAGAATATGACTACAGACAATCGCCAATTCGATTCGAATTCGATTCCCGAAGCATCGGAGATTCCAATTGCTCAGGTGTTTGATGATGGTGATTCGAACATGCATCAGGAATTGCACGAGAAGAATAGTCAATCAACAGATCCGATAGCGGATCACGACGATGTTGATTCAAGTTCTGAGAATGATCAAGCCGACGCCGATTCAGATCTAGTAGCTCCCGCCGATTCGGCCAATAGTCGTAGCTTGAAAAAGTCGATTAGGATGCGTTGTAATCGGTGTTGCCGAGATGAATATCATCTGTTTTTGCCGGCCACGAAACCGGAATTTCCACTCACTGTCGTTATGTCGTTAGGGCTGGTTTATATCGTTGGCCCATTTGCCTGCGTCTGCTGCGGAAACCGGCGCTTGTTCAAGTCCGGGCAAACTAATCCTGGAAATTCTCGAATCGTTTCCAAACGAATCGCGAATCGGGCAGATGCCGGAGACAGTTGGGAGCGGGATCGGCGAATTCACAAATTCAAGCAAAAGGTTGGTCGGTTTTTCCGGAAAATAACCAAGCCAATTCGCAACTTGCTGTTCAAAAACGACTTCCGCTTTTGATGCGCTTGGCTTAGTCTTTCTTCTTTGAATATCGGGACCCGAACGTTGGCCCGTATCATATTCATTTCTGCATTGATTTCACTTGCGCTTGGATAAAATTGATGGGCGATTCCGGCTCACGCTTCTTTTACGTTGTTTGCCAGTCCGGCGCCAACGAACTGGTCAAGCGAGAAGTTCTGGCAAATATTCCTCAGGCAAGGTTGGCATTTTCGCGGCCTGGCTTTCTGACGTTTAAAAACGCAGACTCGTTGCAACACCTGGCGCTTGAACATTCTACTTTTATCCGCACTTACGGTTTTTCAATCGGTGGAAAACAGGGCGATCAAAATGAGTTGCTGCAGTTCGTCAATGAAACTGCTGCGGATTGCGAGTTTGATAAACTTCACGTTTTTCAGCGTGACCAGTTGGTTCCGGGCGATCGAGAATTCGAACCTGGTCGTTCGGAAAACGTTGAACAGATTTGCAAGTTGTTGAAGAGTAAGAAACATCTCAAGGCGATCACCAACCGTCCGGCAAGAGCCAATGAGCGTGTGCTGGATCTGATTTTGGTCGACGAAAAACACTGGTGGATTGGCTTTCACAAGGCCGAGACGGTTTCCCAGCGTTGGATTGGTGGCGTTCCGAAAACCAGCCAGCTCGACCCAATCAGTCGTGCTTACTATAAAGCCAATGAAGCTCTCGCCTGGTCACGATTGCCCATCGCCGATGGCGATTTGTGCCTGGAAATCGGCAGTGCTCCGGGTGGCAGTTGTCAGCGATTGCTGGAATCCGGAGCCAGTGTTATCGCCGTGGATCCAGCCGACCTGGATGAACGCATCGCCAGCAATCCGAAAGTGCTGCACGTGCGTGCTCGAGGAAGAGAGCTTAAGAATTCTCAGTTCGAAGGTGCTCGTTGGCTCATGGTAGACGCTAACGTGGCGCCGCACGTGACCTTGTCGACCGTCGAATCGATAACTCGCGGCAACCATCAATTTCGCGGATTGATTTTGACGCTGAAAATCGGCAATTCCGATTGGTTCGAACGAGTCAAGGAATATCGCGAACGAGCAAAATCCTGGGGGTTCCGCTACATCAAGACCAGGCAGTTAGCGTTTAACCGAAACGAATTCTGTCTGGTGGCTCTGAAAAACAAAGCTGTTACACGATTCGGTTGATCAATCGAGATCAACTATAGAGGTATTTCCCCTTGCGGATCATCCGCAGAAAATGTTCAGCAGAACCGATCCGATTTTCGACCTTGGGTTCAATGCATTTATGAATTGCCCTGACCAGAGCTGGATCCAAATCCGGTGCGTACTTGG
>CAZOXC010000197.1:0-6230 GCA_964583205.1 uncultured Pirellulaceae bacterium
CTGTTGGATCGAGTCGATCTGGACTTCGCTCATTCAAATTCTCAGTTCTATGGAATCAAAGACGACGTTGAGTTGACACTTTTCTCGAAAAACGTTGAGCAACTTATCGTCAAAGTGTTCGAAATCAACACCGAGAATTACTACCGTCAAACCGGTCGCGAAATTGATACGGACGTAAACCTGGATGGCCTGGTTCCCAACTCGCAACAGACTTACCAATACGATGATCCGCCGCTGCACCGAGTCAAACGGACGTTCATATTTGATGAAATCGATCGCGAAGGCGTGTTTGTCGTGGACTTCATCGGCAACGGCATCAGCAGTCGAGCCCTGATTCGCAAGGGCCGGATGCACCACATCGTTGAACCCACATTGACCGGGCAAACGTTCGCCATCTTTGATCAAGACAACAATCACATCAAAGACGCTTATATCTGGATGGCCGGCCGCCGTTTCGACGCCGATGAGGCTGGCTTTATTGATGTCCCCTATTCGACTCGACCTGGCAACCAGTCAATTATTATTGGCAACGACAATTACAGTGTGCTCGACAGATTCTACCATCGGGCCGAACGATATGAGTTGCGAGCCGGTATCTATATCGACCGTGAATCGATGTTGCGTGCAAACAAAACCGCCGCCATCGTGCGTCCTCAACTCCTCATCAACGGCCAGCCAGCGCCCTTGAGCCTGCTGGAAAATGTGGAATTCGAAATTTCCACGACGGACCTGGATGGATCAGGTTCCAATATCGATTTTGATGACGTCAAGTTGATTGATCATGCCGAGAAAACATTCGAATTTCAAATGCCGGCTCGAATCCAGTCTGTCAACTGCGTGCTGCGGGCAAAAATTGAAAACGTCAGTCGAGCCGAAGACCAAACACTGACCGTTACCGAAAGTTTTCAGATCAACCAGATCGATTCAACCGATCAGATCACTGACATCCATTTTTTACAAGGCGACAAGGGTTACCAATTGCAGGTCCGTGGCAAGACCGGTGAGCCCCGCAGCAAACTCGGCGTGCTGGTAACTTTGAGACATCGTCAATTCAATCAGCCCGTCAAGGTTTCCCTGCAAACTGACGGTCAGGGCACAATCGAACTGGGCAAATTGGAAAACATTGTCACTGTCGAGGCAACCAGTTCTTCGAACACCCAGAAGTCCTGGCAACTCCCGCAAAACAGGGACAGCCATTACCCGGTGGTCCATGGCATGACTGGTGAATCGACGCGTTTGCCGGTTGCCATTTTCGGAAACCAGACCACTGCTTCCGATTTCGTTCTCTTCGAAATCTCCGACGACCAAATTGTTGCGGAGCGCACTGCAGCGGTCTCGATCGACGGCGGCTCAATCGTTCTGAGCGAATTGCCGGCGGGTGATTATCGCTTGACCGATAAACGAACTCACCAGGATACCAGCATTCGCATTGTCGATGGCAAGCAGAATTTCAGCTACGTGATGGGAGAACATCGCAAGGCCGAGCGACGCGGCACAGGGCAAGCTTTCGTTTCGGAAACCAAATTTGATGAAGCTTCAGTTTCGATAAAACTCGACAACGCCAACGAATTGACTCGAGTACACGTCTTCGCGACAACTTTCATACCAGCTTACGATGCCTATCAAGGATTCGGAGCGGTTCGAGACATCGGCCCCACGATGATGACTCGCGGAGTCTACCCTTCGGCATATGTATCGGGGCGCAACATTGGTGATGAGTATCGTTACATCCTGGAACGTGCCCATGGCAAGAAGTTCCCAGGCAACATGCTGACTCGTCCATCACTGATCCTCAATCCTTGGGCCGTACGGGACACAATTTCAACGGTTGATGCGGGGTTGGCAGGTGAAGATTTTGACGGAGAAGCCAACGCCCAACCGCCCGCAACGAGTGCCGCACCTGGAGGCGGCAAGAGCGCCGCCACAAATCAGGACTTCGCCAATCTGGATTTTCTGGACGTCGGTTCTGTTGCGATTCTCAACTTGAAGCCTGACGAAAATGGCCTGATCAAAGTCGACATTGAAAAGCTGGCCGGTAACCATTTTCTGCAAATCGTTGTGGACGATACCCTGCATACGGCAGTTCGTTATTTGAATCTGCCCCAATCCGATATTGGACTACGAGATCTGCGGATGGTCGACATCATGGATCCGGCCGAGCATTTCACGCAGAACAAGGCTCAAGTTTCACTGGCTGAGGGCGATGAGTTTGTTCTTAACGATCCTTTAACTGGCAAGTTCCAACAGTTTGATGACTTGTCGGATATTTACCGGATGTTTGTCACGCTGGGCGACAGCTCAATTCTGCAACAATTCGCATTCGTTCTGGATTGGCCGAACAAGGAATTGGAAGAAAAGAAAAAACTGTATTCTGAGTTCGCTTGCCATGAATTGAACTATTTCATTTACAGCAAGGATAAGGAGTTCTTCAATGAAGTCGTCCTGCCTTACTTGAAACACAAGCGGGACAAAACATTCATCGACTTCTGGTTGACCGGAGACGATCTGGATGAGTTTACTTTTGGTTACAAATTCGAGCGGCTCAATGTGGTTGAGAAGGCTTTGTTGGCACAGAAACGCGACGAATTGCGTGCGGGCATCACTCAGCTTGTTCGTGATCAATACAGCTTGACTCCTACGCCAATCGCAACCAGTGAAGGAGTCTATTTCGCCGCGTTCGGAAATGACCTGCTTGATAGCGATTCTCTTTCCGGCAGGCTCTACAAAAGCAGGAGCGAGGCAGGACAACCGATGGCTCAAAGCGATAAATGGGATCGAGGACGCAGAGAGGCTCTCCAAAGGGAATTTAAAAACGCTGCAGGAGCCGAATCAACGGAATCACTCTTTGACGAAAATAGCGACCGTTTTGCAGAACCGGAATCCATTGCAATCAATAGCGACTTTGAAGAACAAAACTTCCAGGGTGGCCGCCGGAGCCGCGACGGGCAAGGACAAAACGAATCGAGGAAACTTCGCAAGCGACTCCAGGCCTTTTACCAGCGGTTGAAACCCACTCAGGAATGGGTCGAGAACAATTATTATCGATTGCCAATTCGGCAACATGTCGCAAAGCATGTTTCAGTCAATCGATTTTGGCGAGACTTCATCAACCAGAATGAAAACGAATCGTTTCTTTCACTTCACTTTGGTGAAGCTACTGGCAATTTTACTGAAATGATGTTCGCACTGGCGGCTCTGGATTTGCCATTTGAGGCTCCAGAACACAAAACCGAAGTCACCGAAAACGAGATGACATTCGAATCGGGCGGCAACGCGATCGTATTCTATCAACAAGTACAACCGGCTGTGTTCGAACGTCGAGGTTCCAACATTCTGGTCAGTGAAAACTTTTTCCGCACCGATGACCGCTTCCAGATTGACGGCGACCAACGCTTTGACAAATTCGTTTCCGGCGAATTTCTGACAAGTGTGTTGTATGGCGGACAAGTGGTGATCACCAATCCAACTTCGACTCCACAAGTCATTGATTTACTGACACAAATCCCGGCTGGAGCGATCCCCGTAAAATCCACTCGAGAAACCAACTCGACCAAAATGATGCTGAATGGGTTTAGCACTCAGACGATGGAGTATTTTTTCTACTTCCCCGTCGATGGAAATTTCGAACACTACCCGGCGCACGTCTCCAGCGGAGAGAATATTGTTGCTGTCGCAGAAGGACGGGCTTTTAACGTTGTCGACACGCCTTCGACGGTCGACACCAGTTCATGGGCTTACATCTCACAAAACGGCACGGGTGAAGAAGTCGTCGAGTACCTCGAATCCGAAAACATTTTGAACATCGACTTGAGCAAAATTGCTTTCCGCATGAAGGATAAAGCGTTCTTCAACGAGGCCATCCAGGCCTTGAAAACACGACAGGTTTTCCACCAACTGCTGTGGTCCTACTCGGTCCACCACAACGACACCAATCGCATTCGGGAATACCTTTCACACGAGAACCCGATCCTGAGTCTGTGCGGTGACTATTTCGATTCGCCTTTGCTGAGTGTTAACTCGGTCGATCGACGCTGGCACGAACAACGAGAATTCTGGCCTTTGGTCAACGCTCGTGCTCATCAATTTGGTGCCAATCGAAAAATCCTCAACTCTGCGATTCAAGATCAATACCATTCGTTGATGTCGATATTGGCTCACCAGCCAGATCTCGACTCCTACGACGAACTGGCAGTTACCTATTACCTGCTGTTACAGGATCGAGTCGAGGAAGCGATCGAGCATTTTGGAAAAGTTAATCGCGATGAAATTGATTCTCAAATGCAGTACGACTATTGCAAGTCTTATCTGGCGATGTATCAGGAAGATCCAGACAGCGCTGAAAAGATCGCCAAACAGTATTTGCAACACCCTGTAAAACGCTGGCGGGATTTGTTCACCAATGTCGTTTCGCAAGTCAAAGAAATCCGCGAAGGTACCGCCTCTGAAGCCGTTGATGCCGAAGACTCGGCCCAACGACAGGCCGAACTGGCGGCCAATTCGTCGTCGTTCGAATTCACTGTCGCAGCCGGTGAAGTCGACATCAATTTCCAGAACCTGGAAGAATTGACCGTCAGCTACTACCTGATGGATATCGAATTGCTGTTCAGCCGCAACCCGTTTGTTCAACAGTCTGATGGTGGCTTCACTTTCATCAAGCCGAATTCGCGAGAGACGATTAAGCTGACCGGTAATTCCGGAACCCATTCGTTTGAATTGCCAGAGGAACTTGACAACAAAAACATTCTGGTCGAGTTAAGCAGTGGTGATCAGATCAAATCGAAAGCCTATTACGCCAATTCAATGAACCTGCAGTTGATTGAAAACTACGGTCAATTGAAGGTCGCCGATCGTTCGGGCAAAGCAATGTCCAAGGTCTACGTGAAGGTATATGCGAAGAAGAACGATGGCAGCGTGCTTTTCTTCAAAGATGGCTACACAGATCTGCGAGGTCGTTTCGATTACGCGTCGATCAGCAATCAGGAATTTGATTCGGTCAACGGGTTCTCGATTCTGGTCCTGAGCGAAGCCAACGGTGCGATCGTCCGAGAAGTCGCTCCACCAAAGGAATAAACAACGATTTTACCCTGCGAGGGCGGAGGAGCAACGTTTATTGGCCGAGTCAGGCGCGCCTGATTCCGGCGCGCCTGATTTTTTGGCGCGCCTGATTCGCTGGCGCGGCAGATCCAATTCGGGACGATCCTAATCAAGCAGCGACATGCTCTCGCCACGGTCAGGGATCACGACTGGTCCAAGCTGGTTTTTCAACAGCAGCTCAGAAAACGCTTCTGCGCTATCCAGTTCGCAATGAACCAGTGCGATCTTTTTTAAATCGCCCTGCTCAGCGACTTGCTTGGCCCACTCCAACATCTCAGCTTGATCTGCATGGCCACTGCTGCTGGCAAGCTTCAACACGGAAGCGGCAACTTTGTAATTCTCGCCGTAAATCCGAATCTCTTTTTCACCATCCAGGATTCGTCGGCCCAGCGTGTAGGGCGCCTGATATCCGGTAAACATAATTGTGGTAGTCGGGTTTTCGATGTTGTGCCTCAAATGATGAAGCACTCGCCCAGCTTCGCACATACCCGACGCGCTGATGATGATCGCCGGTTCTTTGGATCGATTGAGTTCTTTGGACTGCTCGACTTTTCGCACCAGAAACAAATTTCGAAAATTGAGCGGATCGTTGTCCGCTTCATTCAATATCTGGCTGGCAAACGTATCGTCAAAATAATCATAGTGTTGCTGAAAGACCGTGTGGGCATCCACCGCCAGCGGACTGTCAACAAAGACCTTGATCGGCGGCAATTCGCCGGCTTCAGCCAGATTGTTCAGGCGGTACACCACTTCTTGAGTGCGGCCCACTGAAAACGCGGGAATGATCAGCTTGCCTTGTTGGTCCCAGGTCTTTTTAACCGCATCCAACAAGGCCTTTCCGGCATCGCCGCCCTTCTGATGAACTCGATCACCGTAGGTGGCTTCCATAATCAGATAGTCGGCACCAGACACGATCGAGGGATCTTTGAGAATCGGTACGTCGTTGCGACCGATGTCGCCGCTGAACACCAGCCGGCGGTTTTCTCCATCGGGCGAAGTCAGATTCACCTCGACATGCCCGGCACCCAGCATGTGTCCGGCGGTATGAAACCGGCATTCGATACCGTCAACGGGTGAAAATGTTTCGTTGAACTCGACAGTTTCAATCTGGTTCAAGGTGCGAACTGCATCTTCAC
>CAZOXC010000198.1:0-6213 GCA_964583205.1 uncultured Pirellulaceae bacterium
CAGCAAGTCAGTTCCTTCTTTGCGTGATGGACTGTTGAAGGGCAACAACCGGTCACCGGCGTCGCCCTTCAATTTAATCTCGCTGCTATAAGAATAAGCGTCGAATGGATTGTCGCCGATCAATTGGACCAAATCATCGGTCGATTCTGTGGGTTCAGTTTGCTGATGCCAGTTCGCATCGCCAGTTTCCCAACGACCGGACTCGCCCAGCCTGTCTTCCAGGCCGCTAAGTATGATCCCATGATAGCGACGGTTCGTATTACCGGCTTTGCCATCCACAATCATGTGCAAATGGTGGATCGGTCGAGTCATCGCGACGTACAAATTGCACAACTCTTCAGACACACTTCGAGTCAGTTGATTGGCCAGCGTTTTCTGGATTTCGGCAGGCAGAATCCCATGCAATTCCTGCTTGGCATATTTAAAAACATTGCTGACCGGACCGGTCGGATCGTCGCGATCCACAATAAACTCGTCCTGCCCGGTATTGAGGCTTCGATCGAGATGCGGCAGCACCACGATATCGAACTCCAAACCTTTGGCTTGATGAATCGTCATCACCCGGATATCAACGCCCGACGGCTCGTCGACTTTGCTGTCAACAATTCTTTGCCGAAACACGGACAAATTCGAATCCTGCTCACCATAGGCATAGGCCAGTTCGATCAGTTGTTGCAGCCGAGTCTTTTCACGAGGCGTACACTGCTCGATCAACTCGTCCGCCCACTGCTTGACGGTCTTGCCCAGTCCTTCCTGATCGATCTCTTTTCTCAATTGCTGACAACGCTCCAGGCTGGAAAGCTGCTTACCCGATGGGCTGACCTGAATCTTTAACTTGCGACCCAAGGCGCTATTGGCCACATGAAACTCGGCAACACGGTTGCCCGGATGATCGATCAGAGTCAACAGCGAGAAAATCAAACTAACGGCAGCCGAATCCAACAACGGATTTCCACCCTCTTCACTGGCATGCACGCCCAGTTGATTCAAGTTGTTGATCATGCGACCAACCAGTTTGTTCGTTCGCACCAGCACGCCAATGGAACGACCGGGATAATCCTGAGCAAGTTGTTGAATCCGCTCGGCACCCAGTAGCATGACGTCCTGACCCGGTTGGGCTCGTTCACAGCATACGTAGCCAGGTTTATCCTGGTTGAAGGCCCGGTGCGTTTCGAATCGACTCGCCCATGATTGAATGGCATCGGTCAACCCATCAAAATGCGCCGCGCTCTTCAAAGGACTAAACACATCGTTCACGACATCCATAATGACTTGTGACGAACGATGGCTCTCGTTGAGCGGAATCCGTTCGGCCGAGTCGTCCAGAAGCTTGTCCACCTTGTCAAACAATTCGGCAATCCCGCCCCGCCAGCCGTAAATGGCTTGCTTGGTATCGCCCACACAAAACAACGAACCATCGGTTTTCGCAGCAATTGCCTGCGTAGCGAAAGGCTCCAGCACTTGCCATTGCATGGCAGATGTATCCTGAAACTCATCCAGCAACAAATGGCGAATCTCCTGTTCCAGCCGATAGCTAACATGCCCAAGCTGAAACTGTTCGAGGACTTGGCCTACTCGGCGAGTCACCGAATCGAATCTCAAGGTTCCGTTTTCATTTTCCAGTTGCAGGTAAATTTTGTGGTAGCTATCCAGCAGCTTCTTAGCGCCCTTGTTTTGAATTGCGATGCGATTGATAAAGTCCTGGCTAATCAACTGAAACAACAATTGGTACGCACTGATCACTTCCGACGTGACCTCGGCCTTGCTATACGTGCCGCCGCCTTCCTGGCAAACTTCAGCCAATTTGTTGCTGCTCAGTATCGCGTCAAAATTCCGATTCTGAGCGCGTTCCAAATCTGACGCCATTCGTTTGGCAATCGACTTACTCTGTTGTGGTCCCACGCTTTCAAATTCTCGCTGAACGTCCTCAAGCAGACTTTCAATTCGGTCGTAATCCTCCGAATATCGTTCCCAAGCGCCCTCGCTGCTCTCCAGGTAATGCACGTACAACGCGTCGATCGTATCTCGAACCAACTTGCTGACAGTCGTTTCTGCCTGACCATTGGCCAACAAATAAACCACTTCTTGAGCCTGGTTCTCTGTTAGCAAGCGACGAATGGCCTCGTCCTTCACCAGGTCCATGTCGGTTTCTTCGATGATGTGCCAATCTGGACGCAAGCCGATTTCGACCGTGAACGAACGAGCAATCTGGGCGAAGAACGCATCCAGTGTTCCGATTTGAAGTTGATTGAAGTTGCTCACCATTTGATGAAGCTTCGAACCAAAGTATCCCTGCGGTTCGGATTTTCCTAACGACAGGTCACAGTTCAACACATCCACCAGCGAACTGGCGGCCTGCGAACCTAGCGCTGCCGTCGCCAATCGCTCGATCACTCGATCCAGAATTTCCCCGGCTGCTTTACGCGTAAACGTGGTCGCCAGAATTTTGCGAGGTTGAGTTCCTTCGCACAACAATTCGATGTACCGATTAGACAATTGAAAAGTCTTACCGGTTCCAGCCGAAGCTCGAATCAATTTATTGGTCGCCAGATTGGTCATGATTGATCTCCCGGCAGAGCGAGTTTCCAACGTTCCGATACTTTCTTTTGGCAAATCAAGTCAAATTCTGATTCGAATGGCGATGAGTTGTCCGGCTGGAACCTGCCTGCTCGAATATCGCGAGTGATCTGCTTGACTTGATCCATTGCCGGTACCAGGTTTTCATCCTTGATCACACCGAGATCGAATTTGATCTCGCCCAATTCCGAACACACTTTGCAAAAGCCAGTTTCTATCGGCAATTCGGTTTCCCAGCCAGCAGCCTGGCAAATCCAAACATAGAGTGGCAATTGGAGTTTTTTCCAACGATTTCGGTAAGGCTTGTCGGTGAACTTGTCCGACTTTCCTGTTTTGTAATCGATCACGGCATATTGTTGCCTGCCTTCATGAAAATCGATGCGGTCGATGCGGCCATGAATCGTCAGCGGCAGCTCGTCTACCATCACTTCGCGTTCGAACTCACTGGATTCTGCTGCAATTATTTGCCAACCCTCGCGCCGCCTTTGCGCCTGAATCCAAGCGAACTGGATTAACCTTTGGCGAAGCTGTTCGTGTTGGATCTTGATCGCCGGCAAGACCCGATTGCCATCCCAGCGTCGTTGTTGGAATTTCCGATCCAGTTCCTGCAGCAAAAAGGTTTCGATTTCCTTCGCTTGATGACTGTCCTTGATCTCGGCCTTCCCAAACGCTTCCAGCACATCGTGAACGACCATGCCGACATGCCGAGCATTCATTTCTTCGTAGGAATCGCCGACTGCGTCCAGCCGCAGGAACTTGCGCAAGTAAAAACGATAGGGGCAAGCCTGATACTTGTCGAAATCGGTAACCGATAAACGAGTAACCTCTTGCGGCGTTTCCGGTTGGGGGATCACGAACTGCTGTTCAGCGCGGCCTTCATTCGATTCCAAATCCGTCGGACATTCGGCGTACTTGATCATCTTCAACAATCGAACCGCGTTGGCTTGATCTTCGCCCGTAAACATCAACCGACTGGGCGTGAGTGGGTTTTCATGTGGATCTAACCGCGCGGCGATCAACAGCAAGGACTGGCGATTCTGCAACAACAAAGACAGTGCGAATTTGTCCCGCACGAAACGCCCTCGATTGTCCATCAAACCAACTCGATTCCGCAACTCGTCCGGAAGAAACGGCGACCGCGGACTGGCCGACGGCACCAAGCCTTCATTCATCGTCGTTACGATGGCCAGCGGCGAATCGTCCCAGGTCAAATCGAGCCAACCCATTAACTCGATATCATCTTCGCCGCGATCGGCGAAAAACCTTTGCCCTCGCATCAACAAATTGATCGTGGCGATCGACTCGCTGATCGTCAACGATTGATCCCAACCGGATTCGATTTGTTCCATTTCCATCAAGGCATCGTTCACCAAAGAAAGCGCCCGCATCATCCGCTTGCCAGCCACGGTCGAGCGATCCACGGTTTCATTGCCAAACAGATTGCCTAGCACTTCACGCCAAGCCACCGCCCACTGCGAAATCGTTTTCTTTTTCGATCCTGAGTCCGATTCACCGACCAGTGGATCCAGCAAACAGGAAACGGCCGAGATCACATGGGACAACACGCTGGTGCCAGTATCCGAGCGAGGCCCCACATGAAACAACAGATTGTTGTCGTTGAAACGGTCGACCTGAACTAACCAATCGGCACCTTCAACCTGATCGTCGACATACTGATAAACGAATTCGTGACGAACTAACTCCGAGAAATGAGAATACCGTTGTTGGTCGAGCCAGAGTGTCGCAAGTTTCAAAAACCGAATCACCGCGCCATCGTTGAGCGAACTTCCTGTCGAATCATGCGCACCGGCATTGGCCGAATTCAAGGACCGAACCAATAGCGGAGTCAGTTGTTGATCGGGAACCGCCACGGCGACCTCGGCTGCGGAAAAACCCTTGCCATGCCTTGCCAAGTGATCAATCACAACTCGGCATTGATCGTCCGGTCGCTGGGCAACTCGCAAAACACTGTCGTCGACCTGCACGGTTTGATCCAGCCAAAACTCAGGAATCAAGCAACCGAAATTATCGAAGCCGTCGATCGTATCCTTGTCCGCCGGAACCAGAATCGTCACTCGATCGGAAACCTGCGACAGCATCTGCCGAATGGTCTGTTCCAGGTCCACAGTGCCGACCAACAGGATATCGCGATCAGTGCGACATTCTTCCTTGATCACCGCAAATCGACGGGCACTTTGAATGTCCCAGGTATTCGATTCACGAACTTGATCAAAATACTTCTGCTGCAATTCGAAGAGGACGCCCCACACATCGTTATCGACGAAATCAGTCGTCTCGGCGGCGGCCAGCAGAACGTCTTTGAAAGTCAGCATGCTTCCCGCCAACTCGCGATGCAAACTGCGAACAACACTGGCAAATTGAAAGATGTCTGCCCAAGTCGCGTTCTGGCCCAGAATCGAACCGAACACACTCCTCTGTTCTGCCGACAAAGATCGAATCGCGTCCGTCCAGGCAATCTGTTGCGCCAAGGTCGAAGCCAGGGGCTTTTCGTTTTCGTAGAGATGCTCGGGAAGCTGGCCGATGGTTACCAGCTCGGGCGGAGTCAGGCAAACATTTTTGGCATCGCAATAGTTCACCAACAATTCCAGCAGCCGGCGGCGAGCCCTGGAAGTCGGCACTGCCACAATCAAATCAGACAGATTCAGCCGGGTTCCCTGCAAGTATTTTTTGATCAGCCAATCAAGCGTTGCCGGAAGCGCGCAGCGCGAGGGCTCGAATGGGGTTATCTGACAAGTCATTTGTCTTTCCGCAATTGTTGACATCGAACCGTCCGGTATTTCAAGAAGCGACTACCCTGTCGAACGAATTATCGGAGCGGCGGCGGACACGTCTGGTCCAAGGCCAGTACATTTTTCCAAAATCCGCTATTGGGACACAATTTGTGCCCGCCAATCTAGCTCGACAAGAGCCTAATCCTTATTTTGACGGTCCAAAAACTTTTGCCAATCGACTTGATCAGCCGATCCAATCTTTTCCAGCTTAAAATCATCCCCCGGCAAATATTTCTGGGCCGCGCCCGTGTTAAAAACCACGACTTTCTCATTCGGCTGGATCCAGGATTCATTGGCCAATTGCTGAACGGCTCCGATACAGCAGGCGGTTTCTGGACAGATCGAAATTCCAGAAAGGCGAGTCGACAGTTTTTGCCACTCGTCAATCCGATCCTCGGAAACAGCCAGCGCGGTGCCGCCGCTCTCTTTGACCGCATCCAGAATCATAAAATCACCGACCGCCACGGGTACTCGCAACCCACTGGCGACAGTCTGGGCATTCGCGAAGGGCTCGGCGAAGCGTTCCTGGTTCTGCCAGGCTCGGGCGATCGGCGCGCAGCCATCTGACTGGACGGAAACCATACGAGGCATCTTTTCCGATTCAAGCCAACCTATTTCACGCAGTTCGTGGAATGCCTTCCACATGCCGATCAATCCGGTGCCGCCGCCAGTCGGATATACGATCACGTCAGGCAACTGCCACTGAAACTGTTCGGCAATTTCCAAACCCATCGTCTTCTTGCCCTCGATGCGATACGGTTCTTTCAAGGTCGACAGATCGAACCAGTTCGTATGTGGTTTGCCCTCGCGAACCAGTTTGCCACAATCATTGATCAAACCGTCC
>CAZOXC010000199.1:0-6196 GCA_964583205.1 uncultured Pirellulaceae bacterium
TGAGAAAGCCGACTGGTGAGTATGGCTATTTATTGTTCTGCCTCTGCGATCATGCCGGCCAGCCTTACGACGCGCCGGGCGATTGGGGCTCATTCAATTCGCTTATGACTCGAATTGGTAATCGTATGTCTTACCGGGTCCGTAGTCGTTTGTTTCATGGCGAGGGATATCAACTTCAGGTGTTTATCAACACTGAAGGTACAGAACTCCCAAATGATATTAAGGAAGATATCAAGCGAAACTTCGACGAGTTTCGCATGAATTTTCGAGAGAAAATTGAGTCTGGTGAACTGGTTGCAGGCGGAGAACATCGCGGATCGGTCGAGGATTCTGCAAGTGAAAATACTGGCGACGGTAGCTCAACGAATTAGATTTCAACCTTGAGGATTGCCAGTAGATTCGTGGTCCTGTTCAAGGATTGAAAATCGTACGACAGCAATCTGCAATTTTATCGAACTGACTAGATGCCGGAATTCGCCAATCAATCGTTCCTGGTAACGGGTGCCGCAGGGTTTATCGGTTCCGTCGTCTGTCGGCAGTTGCTCGAGCAGGGTGCTTCGGTTGTTGGAGTCGACAACCTGAACGACTACTACGACGTTGAACTCAAACGCTGGCGTTTAAAAGAGTTTGCATCGTCGCAAAGTTTCGATTTTGTTGAACTCGATATCGAAAACCAGCCGGCGTTGGAAAAACTGTTTGCGGCAAACAAGTTTGCTGGGGTCATCAACCTGGCCGCTCGAGCGGGTGTGCGATACAGCATGGACAACCCGCACGTCTATTTCACGACCAACGTGATGGGCAGTTTGAATTTGTTGGAACTGTGCCGCCAGCACCAGGTTGGCAAGTACATTCTGGCGTCGACCTCTTCGCTCTATGCAGGTCAACCAATGCCGTTTCAGGAGAGTCTGCCTGTGAACGAGCCCATTTCGCCTTACGCGGCCTCGAAGAAAGCCGCCGAAGTGATGGCCTACACCTACCACCGGCAGTTTGATATCGACGTCACGGTCTGCCGGTACTTCACCGTTTACGGACCCGCCGGTCGCCCCGACATGAGTCCTTTCAGGTTTGCCAAATGGATTGCAACCGGCCAGCCTATCACCCTGTTCGGTGATGGAACACAGAGTCGCGACTTTACATATGTCGACGATATTGCAGCGGGCACCTTGTTGGCCCTCAAGAAAGTCGGGTTCGAAGTCATTAACCTCGGCGGCGGAAACAAGCCGTATTCGATAAACGAAATGATTGGCAAGTTAGAACAGTTGCTTGGTGAAAAAGCACAAATTGAAAACCTGCCATTTCACTCCGCCGACATGAAAGAGACTTGGGCCGATATCGGTAAAGCTCAATCGATTCTGGGCTGGCAGCCACAAGTCAGTTTCGATGCTGGTTTGGAAAAAACCGTTGCCTGGTATCGAGACAATCTTCCCTGGACTTCGTCGATCCCAACTTGATGGCTTAGTTGAGCTCACGCTTTATGAACGTACAAAAGCAAGCGCAGGGACTAGCTTATTCTCGAGCCGGTTTGCTGGGCAATCCATCGGATGGCTTTCAAGGTAAAACGATTTCGTTGATCGTTCGAAACTTCTCCGCTCAGGTCACGATCCAGCCCGATACCCAAGTCAACATTGTTCAGGCACCCGCCGATTTGCCTCGATTCAATTCCGTTTTCGATCTGGTCAATCAAATTGAAGAGCGAGGCTATTACGGCGGGGTGCGACTGATCAAAGCCGCCATCAAACGTTTTGCCGAGTTCACTTCCAGGTACATGGATGTTGATTTGAGTCCGGGTTTTTCTATCCAGTATCAAACCAACATTCCTCGCAATGTCGGGCTGGCCGGTTCAAGTGCGATCGTTGTGGCAACTCTCAATGGCTTGTGCGAGTTTTATCAAGTCAAAATACCGGCGGAAGTGTTTGCCTCTTTGGCGCTGTCTGTCGAAAACGCTGAACTGGGAATCCCGGCTGGTTTACAGGATCGAGTGATCCAGTCCATGAATGGAATCGTCTTCATGGATTTTAGCCAATTGAAAACCCTGCAAGGCTTGGACGTCGGACGTTACGAACGATTGCACAAACTGCAAATTGACAACTTGTATATTGCTTATGGCGACCGGGCAGGGGAGCCGACAGAAGTCACCCATGGGGATCTGCGGAGTCGATTTCAAGCTGGCGAAGCGAAAATTCTGGACGCGATGCAGCAGTTTGCAAGTTTTGCAGAACAAGGCAGGCAAGCTTTGCTGGACGACCAACAAGAATCACTGTTTGACCTGATCAACAACAACTTTGATTTGCGGCATTCAATTTGTGATTTGAATCCATTCCATATCAAGATGATACAGACCGCTCGCGCGGCCGGTGCAAGTGCCAAATTCTGTGGGTCTGGCGGCGCGATTATCGGAATTTGTCCCTCTCCAGAATGCCTGCATGAAACGACTCGGGCACTGGCAAGTATCGGTTGCCAGACAATCAAGCCGGTGATCGACGAGCGGCCGGCAGCAACTCGATAAATTCTCAAAAGCTGTGCGGCTAAACTGATCTACTGCCGCATCTTCTGTTTACTGTCCGATTACCGCGGCGCCTTGTTCGATTTCCTGGCGCCAGACTTCTTAGCGCCAGACTTCTTCGCGCCAGTTTTCTTCGCGCCAGTTTTCCTGGCCAGTGGATTGTTTGCCGGCAACCTGTTCGCGTGGCGGGCTTGGGACGAGCTGCTTTCATTTCTCTCGGGTTGAAGCTGCCCAAATCCTCCGCCGCCGGGCGTTTGCAGTTGTAGTCGATCGCCAGGAGCGGCCGAGAACGAGCAACATGCTTGTAGCGGCTCCTGAATTCCATTTGATCGAATCAGCAGATTGACACCCACGGCGCCTGGGCTGCCGCCCTCCAGGCCAAAGGGCCGATAGTCGCCGCGCCGATTGGAGATAATAGAAACTTCCAGCGGCTCGCGAAACTCGATTTCACGAATCACGCCATCGCCACCGCAATGCCGACCCTGGCCGCCACTTGCTTCACGAATTTTAAAGCGGTGCAGAACCATTGGAAATTGACTTTCCAGTATTTCCGGGTCAGTGAGCCGGGTGTTAGTCATGTGGGTATGAACCGCATGCGCGCCCGATGAATGTTCTGTTGCGCCTGCGCCTCCACAAATGGTTTCGTAATATCCGAAGGAATCGTTACCAATCAGCAGGTTATTCATGGTGCCTTGGCTGGCAGCCGCGATTCCCAGCGCGCCCAGAATGACATCAACCAGTCGCTGTGAAGTTTCGACGTTGCCAGCCGCCATCGGAGGCGCTTGCTCGTCGTTTCCAGTGTACTCCGGATTGAGAAAACAAGGTCCCAGCTGCAAATCGACCGCCTGTAAGATCCCCTCGTTAAGAGGAATGTCTTCGTCGATCAAGCAACGCAGGCAATACATGATGGCGGCCGAAACAATGGCTCGATTCGCATGATGATTGTCGGGACAAGTCTCACTGGTCCCGTCAAAGTTGAATTTGAGCAAGGGCTCCATCTTGGTGCTGGAGAGCGGACTCAGCTTTTCAATACTCAACTCGATCCGGCAACCGTTATCCAGATGATCTACAAATTGCATCTGCTGGTCAGGCAAAGCTGAAATTGCCTCGGAAACTTTTCGATATGCGGCCAGTTGGATCCAATCCATATAATTTGCGACGGTCGTGGCTCCAAAATGCTGTACAAGCTGAATCAGTTCATGCCTTCCGCTTTGGTTGGCGGCAATTTGCGCCGTAATGTCGGCAAGGTTCTCTTCAATCGAGCGCGAGGGATAGGTCGCTCCGGCAAGCCGAATTCGCAATTCATCCAACATCGATTTGGAACGGGAATCCAGGCGGATATTGGACAGGACCACTCCTTCTTCTTCCAGGTTCCGGGCATTGGGCGGCATTGAACCGGGGCGAATCCCACCCACTTCCGCATGGTGAGACCGGCTGGCCACGTAGAACGATGGATGCTCCTGATGGTCGCTGATGAAAACCGGCGAGATAACGGTAATGTCCGGCAGGTGCGAACCACCCTGAAAAGGATTGTTGGTTACAAACAGATCGTCGCGATTGATTGGTTGATTGAGCTTGATAATCGTCTTAACGGTTTCGCTCATCGCGCCCAGGTGGACTGGGATATGAGGTGCGTTGACGGCAAGTTCGCCACGGTCATTAAAAACCGCGCAACTGAAGTCGAGTCGTTCCTTGACGTTGACGCTGCAGGAAGTTCGTTGCAACGTCGTTCCCATGTTGGTAGCGATGGTCGTTAGATGGTTGTTAAAAACCTCCAACAGGATTGGATCCACCTGATCGGAAGCAGCGGCTTGTGTTTGAGCCGGCGATTCCAGTGGTGCGACGCGGCTGAGCAGCAACTGATAATCTTCCAGCACTGTGGCTTGCCAGCCGTGATCAACAACGACCGTGCTGAGCTGGTCGACAATTCTTACCGATTCGGTGATTCGCGTGCCCGGCACCAGTTGGCCGCGTTCAATTTCCAGGTCCTGCCCCGGCTCGATTTCAAGGATCTCGGTTGAACCAGATTCCCCGCTAGTCGATTGCAGTTGCCGCTCGACAAATGCTTCAACTCGAATTGCACCAATTTCCAGCTCGCGATCCATTTGGAAGCCGAAACGCAGTTGATGTTCGGATGCAAACTCTGTCGCGAATTGATCCGAGTAATTGATTTTCAAGTAGGACTCGGTGCCGCGGTACCGAGTTTCGATTTCGACTCGATATTGAATATCAGAATCAGAGCGAGTTTCGGATTGGAGTTGCTCAGTGGTCGATTGCTTGAGCTGATCAATGAATGTTTCCAAGTCACTTTTGTTGATCGCTTGCAGCGGCTGCAGAATGGCTTTGGAATGGTAGCAGGATTGACGAGCATGTTTGATGCCGACCGCGCTCAACAGGCTTGCCTGCGGATGAATCAGGCATTTCTGTATGCCCAGTTCGTCGGCTACTGCGCAAAGGTGTTGACCAGCAGCGCCTCCGAAACCGACCAGTACATAGTCTCGCGAATCGAAGCCCTTCGCCAGTGAAACGGAACGGACCGCATTGGCCATCTGCAAGTTCGCGATCCGCAGGTAGCCTGCCGCAAGCTCCCGGGTGGAGTAGCTGGCGCCTGTTTGCTGATTGATTGCCTCGGTTTGTTGCGTCAGCAGAGTTTCGACAATTTCACGATCGAGTTGAAAAGGAAAATGGCTGGTCGAAATCCGATCCAGGAACAAATTCATATCGGTGATCGTCAGGGGCCCGCCGTTTCCGTAACAAGCAGGGCCGGGGCTGGCTCCGGCGCTTTCCGGGCCAACTTTCAATCGAGACCCCTCGAATTGACAAATCGAACCACCGCCGGCAGCGATGGTGTTGATCGCAACTGTCGGTGAGAAAATCTTTGCACCAGCTTTTTCTGATTCATATTGCAGAACCAGCTTCCCATCGAAACGAGAAACATCGGTACTGGTTCCGCCCATATCAAAGCCGATCACTCGATCGAAACCCGCTTGTTGAGCGGTGGCCGTCATGCCGACAACTCCGCCGGCGGGTCCGGACAAGATGCTGTCCTTGGCTCGAAACCGGCTGCTGGGCGTCAAAGCTCCGGCCGAATTCATCACCTTCATCTGGCTGTCCGGCGACAAACTACGATCGATTTGCTGCAGGTACTGGTTTAAGACGGGGTTGAGATAGGCGTCCAACACGGTGGTGCTTGCGCGGGGAACGATCTTGATATCCGTCGAGAGTTGGCTGGCCCGACTCACATCTTTGAAACCAATTTCGCGGGCGAGCTGTTCCAGAATGATCTCGTGTTGAGGATTACGAAAACCATGCAGCAAACAAATCGCGAGTGACTCGATTCCGTCTTGTTTCAATTTGGCAAGTTGCGTTCTGGCGGCTTGCTGATTCAGGGCCGATTCAACTGTGCCGTCGTGCAGAATGCGTTCTTCGATTTCGATACACGATTCGTAGAGCGGCAAGTGTTTCTTGATACTGAGCGAAAATAAATCAGGTCGAGTCTGGTCGCCTATCTGCAGCAAGTCCTGGAACCCTTGTGTCGTGGCCAGGGCACAGCGAGCGCCATTTCTGGTCAGCAAGGCGTTGGTGCCTCGGGTGGTTCCAAGGTTCAAATGCAGATCCGGAATACTCCCGGCCAGCGAAGTTTCCGTTGCCAGGCGGATAGCCAGCAAAGGAGCCGGTTGATTGCAGGACAAC
>CAZOXC010000200.1:0-6173 GCA_964583205.1 uncultured Pirellulaceae bacterium
TGTCCCACCAGCGGAAGTTGCCAATTCCTGAAACGGGTTCAGACCTGAGCATTCTGTTCAAACTCCTGAGCCTTATGGATCCGGAACAACAGCTATTCATCGTCGCCTGGATTGTTTCGGCCATGATGCCAGATTGCGTTACTCCCATGCTGCTTGTGACTGGTGAACAGGGTGCAGGCAAGACAACAGCTTCCAAACTGCTCCGAAGCATTCTTGACCCAAGTCAGATTCCGTTGCTCGGGGACTTAGATTTACGTGACTGGTTTTTGACATTTGAAAACCATGCCATTCCTGTCTTCGAGAATGTTGGTCGGTTCGATTCCAGGATGACTGACATCTTTTGTCGTACCGTGACAGGAGCCGGGATTCAAAAACGAAGGCTTTACACCAATAGTGACACAGTGATTTATCAATTCCATTGCCCAATCATCATTAACGGGGTCAATTTACCTAGCCAACGCCCCGACTTCCTGGATCGCGTCTTGCACCTCGAGCTCAAAAGGCATCGGGAGTTCAAACCCTCTCGGGTTATATGGGAAGAGTTTCAGCTTGCCTTGCCGAAAATTCTGGGTGGTTTGCTGGACATTGTGGCCAAAGTTCTACTTGAGATCGGTCAGATCGAACCGAACGGAAGCTCCCGCATGAGCGACTTCGTCCGAGTCGGGCGGGCGGTTGCGGTTGTCTTTGGCAGGAACCCAGATGAGTTTGATGCCGTCTTCCAAGCCAATCAGGATTCACTTCTCTTTGATATTGGCGACTCTGACCCATTGGTTCGTACCATTCAATCGCTAGTGACGAGGCACCCCACTTGTGATCCATGGAAGGGATCTGCTGCGAAATTGCTCTCAAACCTACAAGACATTTGCAGACTTTCAAATGTCTCAAAGTACGAACTGCCCAAAGATGCAACGCGACTAAGCGGTCGTCTGACGGAATTGACAACTGTGCTTTCAAAATCTGGGGTCGCATTCGAACGAGGTAAAGAGAGAGGCAAGCGGTTCGTTTCGTTGAGCCAGTTTGAAAAAACGAATCCAGTGGTCAGCGATTCGAAAGGAGGTGTCAAATGATGAAATTGATTACTCCTAAAGAAATCGAGCAGTGGAATCCAAGTGGCTTTGACGAAATTTTGGGCTGCGAGCATGCCCGAAAAGCGGTCTCAAATGCTGTAAATGTAGACAGCGACATTCCAAACATCTTCATTGCTGGCGAGCCTGGAACTGGAAAAACCACTTTGGTAAACATCGCTTCCAAAGCGGCACTTTGTCAGTCCAAGTCCAATCGCCCATGCAGTCGATGTGAAAAATGCAAAGGGGTCGATACGAGGTTTTCGGAATGCGGTCTCTTTGTTGCTTTTGACGAAGTTGTCCGGAACTACCATGTTATCGATTGTTGCAATACGTCAACTGAAGAGTTGACTGATGTGATCCTTCAACTTCGAGATATCGGTAATCAAATCGTTGTACTTGATGAGGCTCAAGGGCTACGCAGACGAGATCTGGACTTTAAGTTTCTTGAGCCGATGGAGAAGTATCCCAATACGACGTGGATTGCGTCGACGGCTTACCCTCATCTGTTGAATCCGATGTTCGTACGTCGGTTTTCAGTACGAGTGGAAACTCAAAAACCTTCGGTAGAAGAATGTGAGAGGTTCGTCATTGAGAGATGCGAAACCTGGTCGATCGACATCGAAGAAGGAGCCAGCAACCTGCTTTCCTACAAGAGTTCACAGAATATTTCGGAAGTGATCCGTGTGCTGGCAATGTCTGCTTCAACGATAGATCGCCGACTTTCATTTGAGTTAGTTAAGAGTTTTTCATTCCTAGATTTGTCCGGTGAAGAACTGAGATAAGGCTCATCTAAGAACTATCTTCTTTGTTGCCAGCCCAAAGAAGCCCGCTACTTCAAGCGGGCTTCTTTTACAGAGTCAAAGCTCAAATCCAAGTAAGAAACAGTACGGTTACCCCAGCGACTCAAAAGACATCGGGTCTTAAACGCGACCGACAGGTGATTCTTTTTACAATGGGCCCTCCCCAAAATTTTTCAAATGCAAATGTAGATGTAATAGAAGAAGAAAAAAGAAAAGAAAAAGTACCAACAACAATACCAGTGGAAACAGAAGTCCCCGCCCCCGGTGGAGATAAAAGTCCCAATGAACCATGAAAACAAAAAGTCCCAACTAAACAATCAAGACCAGAAGTCTCAGATTAGTAGGACCAGGGAACAATAGAAGTCCCAAGGGATACTTGAAGATCCCAACTACATTGCAGAATGTAGCTGTATCAGAGATACAAACCAAAAACCAAGTTCAACGCCCAACGGTGCCGCCGTATCCTCGACGCAGGCTGCGGTTAGGCATCGGGCTTACGGAGTTGAACCGGATTACCGTCGTAGTTTAACTGAACATCAGTCAAACTATGGAGGTACCAATGGCCCACGACTTGGCAATGACCAATGGCAAGACAGCAATGGCCTACTTTGGGCCAAAGCCTTGGCACCTGCTTGGCCAGGAGCTGGATCGTCCCGCCACGTCGAGCGAGGCTATCGAGGCCGCCGGACTGAACTATCATGTCGAACTCCGCCCCCTTCAAACGACCTGCGGTCAGGAGGTCGAATTGAGAAAGGCGGTTGTTCGAACCGATTCGAATCAGGTCCTTGGCGTGGTTGGAAACTCCTACCAGCCGATCCAAAATCATCAGTGCTTTGGATTCCTGGATGCCGTCGTGGCAGAAGGCCGAGTGACCTACCACACGGCAGGAGCCTTGGGTTCAGGCGAACGGATCTGGATGTTGGCCAAGCTGCCAAACACGATTCGAGTGAAAGGCACGGATGACATTACGGAACAGTACCTCCTGTTGAGCAATAGCCACAACGGCTCTTCGTCGCTCCGAGTGTTCTTCACGCCCATTCGAGTCGTCTGTGCAAACACCTTGGGTGCTGCCGAGCGACGAGGGCGAAAACAAGGCGTTTCCATCTACCATCGAGGCGATCTATCAGCCAAAGTCGGCGAAGCCCAAAAGGTCCTCGGACTGGCGTCCCGTTTCTACGATGACCTTGAAGCCAAGATCAACCATCTTGCCTCAACTCCATTGAACAAGCTGCAACTCGACAACTACCTCCAGTCTCTCTACCCGGATTCTCCGGAAACCAAATCCAATCGAGCCAGAAATATCCGCAGCGAACTCACTCGGCTCTTCGAGGAGGGAAAAGGCCAAGACATTCCCGGCATTCGCCACACGGCTTGGGCTGCATTCAATGCCGTAACTGAGCACGTTGATCACCATCGATCCACACGTGGCAACAGCGACTTGGAAAAGCGAAGCAATCGCTTGAAGTCAGCCTGGTTCGGATCTGGAAATCGGATCAAGTGCCAGGCATGGGACTTGGCTTTGGAGCTGGCTTCCTAGTTCATTTGCTTTCATGCTCACGCGGCTTCCCGAGAAATATCCGGAAATGGGATATATCCTCGATTGGGATTTAATCTTCCCTTTTGTCGGGGAGCAATTGGTTGGAAAAGAATCTTTACACAGATCGACAGGCAGTCCTTTTGGGATTGCTACGCTCTGTTCGTAAAGAAGCCAAACTGCGACAGGAGGATGTCGCAGAGATCCTCGAACGGCCCCAGTCATTCGTCAGCAAGTACGAATCCGGCGAACGAAGGTTGGACGTATTGGAACTGCTAGACGTGTGTGAATCTCTGGGAATGTCCCTCACAGAGTTCGCCAAAGAACTCGAATCAAAACTCCGAAGTCGAACTACCTGAAATGCGTTAAATGCCGAAATCCTACTACGAAATACTTGATGTTAAACCTGATGCATCCGACGGAGAAATCAGGCGGGCTTATCGCAAAAAGATTCGTGAGTTTCATCCTGACTTGAACCCCGAGAAAGCACGGGCAGATAAAAGAAGTCGTGAACTGAACATTGCTTTGGAGGTCCTTACCGATCCTGCAAAGCGAAAACGGTACGACGAACAGTTGGAACGGATGGGCAAGGCGAAGGCCAACAAGGAATTCGAAACAGAAGCGAACACGACCGAGGGTGATGCCAAAGAAAGTTTTGACTTCGAACCCAAAGGAAATGAGACTGGTCCTAAGCGTCGCCAGAAGAAGTCAACGAAACGCCTCCAGCCAATCTGGCTGTTGCTCTCCATCGTCACCGCAGGGTTCGCGGCTGTTTGCGTTTCAATGGTCTTCCTCTGGGTGTTCTTTCGCCTTGATCCAACTGGTCTGTTGGCGGCCGAGCCCCAGCAACTGCCGTCTGAAAAGGGATACATGCAAGAAATGCTTGATGGCGAGGAATTGAAGGCTCTTCATTCCGAACTCAAGAATCTTCATAGCCGCATTGATGCCCTTGCCTCGACAAACGGACCGGAGTTGGATTCGCCGGTGAATTTGGCCCACCAAAAGTCGGTGTTGAAAAGTCACTACAGCATTCAGGGAGTTGATGGGCCAGACTCGTCAGAACCAATCGAACTGTCAATCAAACCGCCTCGCGGACGTCACATAATCTTTTCAACAATTGTCGCATTTAGCGAAGAGCCAATGTCACGGACATTCGTGCTGAGATCAGGTCTAACGGTACTCCTGTTTCACCTCGTTTCATCGTCGCCTTTGACCAAACAAATAGAAACATCGGAACGCTGACCATACCAATCGTCGTTGACACTGATGGTTCAAAGGAATTCCGAGTTTGGGTTTCTCGCGGTCACAAGGAGCAGACATCCAAAATTCACCAAGGATCAAGCATAGAGTTTGTTCAACTATCACGCTGATGGCGTTGATACTATTGGGAATTGATGGCTTTTCATTCGTAATACAGGCCAGTTAATCGTTAGGACTTCTTAGTCACTGCAGACAATTGTCAAAGGCGTGTCTACAGTCTCTACTAAGAAACTATCTGCTGCCGCCAAGACGGCAGATTGCTCTGCTGTGCAGTTTTTCTGAGAAATGCCTGGTTGTACGATTGCAATTTCAACTCGCAAATCCTTGAACCGGCTCAGCCGAAGGAAATGGTTTAGTTTTTTCGCATCACCTGCAATAAACCTAGTCGGCCGATGAGGCTTCTTTAATCGCTTCTCTCGTGAAAGCAGATGCCGACATAGTTCACGAAAACGCCAGTTCCATTTGGCTGAACGCACTGCTTGGGAACAAACTTCCACTACATCACTGAGTCGCCGACCTGAATCATCGCTGCCTGAGAATTTGCAATGAAGTAACGCAAGCCTGACCGCATTTTTTTCCTCCTTCATGCAAACCAAATCGGCTGCTTCGCCTTTGGAATCGTCATCAAAGATAACTTCGAATCCTGCATTTAGGTAGTATTTGGAAACGTGACCTTGAATTGAGTTTTTGCGTTTATTCTTACCTTTCCAGATCGACTCGGTTTTGATGTTTACCCCCGTCCAATCCCACGGCTCGAATCGTTCCGAAGGAATTATCAATTCGCGGCTTTCCTGTGGATGGACGAGCAAGTTTCCATCCAACTCGGACATATCTGCAAATCGGATGAGGGGTGGGTAGTCCGACAGGTACGCTTCAAGCGTCGTTTCGATCCGACCGATTCGGATATTCCAGGATGAGCCA
This sequence comes from uncultured Pirellulaceae bacterium, assembly GCA_964583205.1. Classification (GTDB taxonomy): domain Bacteria; phylum Planctomycetota; class Planctomycetia; order Pirellulales; family Pirellulaceae; genus CALMEE01. Next base: position 5,583 of record CAZOXC010000200.1, read on the forward strand.
GAGGTTTGTTTGACTTCAAATCCGCGAGTCCCACCCAAAACCAATTCGAAAGCGGCGTTTTCATCGTCACTGGCGACAGTGAACGTGAGTTTGTTTTTCGTTGGCGTTCGGTTTGCAGGTTCCAGTTCAAACATCGCGACCGTGGATTCTTCCTCGGGTGTCACAATTTTGACCCGCTCCTCGGATTGTTTGAGAATCTCCATCGGCCAATCCATGGTCAACACCATTGATTCTGGAAAGGCATCGACTTCGTCTGGAATCAATACGTTCTCAAGAATCTTGGTTGTATCAATCGAGTTATCGTTGATTTTCTCGCCAACGCCCTCACACCAATCAACGAATCGTCGCACGGTGTCGTTTCGCTTTGACCAGATTCGCCCTTTGATCGAGCAGCCGATGGTTATTGGGCCACCACCTTCAAATCCCGTCCCGGCAAGGTCAGATTTCACCGAACCTGAAGTTTGAGTCATCGAAAGTGCTTGTTTGACATCGGCCCCGGTGTATTTGGCGTAGCGAAGATTCCGACGGCCAATTTTTCGAACCCCGATATTCTGAAAGATCAATCGGTTAATCTTCCCAAGCGTCCTAAAG
>CAZOXC010000201.1:0-6156 GCA_964583205.1 uncultured Pirellulaceae bacterium
TCTGTGGATTTATCAATAAAATTCGACCTTCAAATCATTGTCCAAAATCCACTCAGGATCAGTCTGATGGCACATAAAAAAGGTCAAGGTTCCAGCCGTAACGGTCGGGACTCCAACGCTCAACGTCGCGGCGTTAAGAAATTCGGTGGCGAACGCGTTCATGCCGGCAACATTATCATTCGGCAGTGTGGTACCAAATTCCACCCCGGAAAAGGCGTGGGAATGGGAAATGACTACACGATATTCGCATTGGTCGAAGGCCAGGTAATGTTTGATCGCAAAGGTCGACGTGTTAATGTTGTCGCAGAAAACAACTAAGCGACTAACCGGGCGATGTTCAAAACAGAACGAACCACAGGGTGCCAGACGGCACCCTTTTTTAATGCACGTCTTTTTATTAAAGCACCTCTTTTGTAGTCCACCTTTTCTTGGCCCAATCGTCAGGGCTTGAAAAGCAACGACACGAATCAAACCATCCATCAATTCAATGTTCGTAGACCAAGTCAAAATTGAAGTCGTAGCCGGCAAGGGTGGTGACGGTTGCATGAGTTTCCGCCGCGAACGCTATATCCCCAAAGGCGGACCCAATGGCGGTAATGGCGGTAACGGTGGCAGTGTGATCATCACTGCCAAGTGCGGAGTCAACAGCCTGGTCAACCTCTCTCAACGCAAACAATGGAAGGCCGAACGAGGCAAACATGGCTCGGGTTCCAACCGCCATGGTAAAAGTGGGCAGGATCACGTGATTGAAGTCCCGCCCGGTACAATCATTATCGATGCAGACAAAGATTTTGTGATCAAGGATCTAGCCGAAGATGGCGACACCGTAATCGCCGCGGCCGGGGGCAAGGGCGGAAAAGGGAATGCCCATTTCAAATCATCGACCAACCAGGCGCCTCGCCAATGGACACCCGGAGAGGAAGGCGAGCAGCGAAAACTGCTGCTGGAACTGAAAGTGATTGCCGACGTGGGCTTGATCGGCAAACCCAACGCCGGCAAAAGTACCTTGCTGAGCCGCATGTCACGAGCTCGCCCGCAGATCGCCGATTATCCTTTTACCACCAAGTACCCGAATCTGGGTCAAGTCGACATCAACATCGATCGCTCGTTCGTGATGGCCGACATTCCAGGTCTGATCGAAGGCGCCTCGGACGGAGCAGGTTTGGGACACGAATTCCTAAAGCACATCGAGCGAGCAGGAATTCTGGTGCATCTGGTCGAACCCGATCCAGTCGACCAGACAGATCCGCTGGAAAATTATCATTTGATCCGCAAAGAGCTCGAACAATACCAGGCCAATCTGGAATCACGCCCGGAAATCGTCGTGGTGACCAAGAGCGAGTTACCCGGTGCCGACGAAGTCAGAAAAACACTTGCCGAACAAATCGACCGACCCGTATTATTGATTTCAGCAGTTACGGGCGACGGCATCAAACAATTGCTGTCGGCAATCGTCAATGTGATCGATAACCAAACAGATTAGCCATTTGATTTTCTATTCTCATGCCTGAATCCAACTTCGTTTTTGTCGATATTGGCAACAGCGCGATCAAGTTCGCGACTTGCGAATCAATCGATTCTGCAACCTGGAGCCAAAGTGGATCGCATTTTCATGAGCAACTGATTGATGAAAACACGTTTTCATTTTTGCACGAGGCTGCCAGCCGAAACAGGCAATGGTTTGTGTGCTCGGTGAATTCAGAAGCTTGTGGACAACTTCTGGAACTTCTGAACAATCACCGCCCGGATGACCTGGTCACTGAATTGGATTGCGATTGTTATCCGTTTGAAATCAGTCCCGATCCTGCTTCAAGCATTGGTGTTGACCGACTGATGGCGGCGGCGGGAGCGGTGGCTTGCTACCCAAAGAAGAACCTGGTTGTCGTCGATGCCGGAACCGCCGTCACGATCGATGCCGTTGATCAGGATTCTCGATTCCTGGGCGGAACGATTCGAGCCGGCTTGCATTTGCAACGTGCGGCCTTGCACTCTTACACCTCGGCGCTGCCAGATTTGAGCCGCGACGAACGAAATTTGTCAGAACACATTTTTGGTCAGGATACCGCCGAGGCCATTCTGGCTGGAACAGGATTCGGCGAACTTGGCGCAATCATGTCTATCGTCCAGGTGATGGAAGATCAATTCGAGTCTGAGGTTCAAGTCGTCATTACGGGCGGCGGAGCAAGATGGATGAAACCCTATATGCCCGAAGAATGGACTTTCACTGACGACCTGGTTTTGAAAGGCGTACAGGAAGTGGCTCGACATCTGGACCGCGTTGAATGAACCCGGAATCCAAAACTTCAGTCAGCTTGCTAACTCCGCAGGGAAGAGGAGCTGTCGCAGTATTGGCGGTGTGCGGACCGAAAACCATCGAAGCCATCGGTCAGTTTTTTCAAGCGGCTTCTGGAGCTTCAATTATCAAGCTGAAACCGGGCCGGCCTTATTTCGGAAACTGGCACAACCCAGTGCATGGTAAAAACAGTGGCGAAGAACTGATCGTCTTGCGACGAGACGAATTTCATTTTGAAATTCACTGTCACGGTGGCGATCTCGCCTGGCGAAGAATCGTATCAGACCTGGCCAGCCTGGACATAACCGAGTCGCACTGGACTGACTTTGCAGCTTCACTAAATCCTGCGGACCCAATTTCCTCTGCCGCTCAAAGGCAACTCCCGTTTGCCAGGACCGCCAAGTCCGCCGCAATTTTGCTTGATCAAGCCAACGGTGCGTTATCCCAATCGATTCAGACCGTGATCGAATTGCTGGAATCCGGAAAGCCGAGTGATGCCCGACGAGAAATCGAAGAGATATTGAAGTTTGCTGAATTGGGAGCTCATTTGACCGAACCCTGGCGAGTTGTGTTGTGCGGTCCACCGAATGTCGGCAAGAGTAGTTTGATCAATCGTCTTTTGGGGTTTGATCGCTCGATCGTCTTCGACCAGCCGGGGACGACCACCGATGTTTTGACCGAACAAACCGCCATCGATGGTTGGCCTGTGGAGATGGTCGACACGGTGGGGTTGCGCAAGTCCGATTCTTCGGTCGAAGGGCAAGGTGTTGCTCGGTCGGTTGCCACTATTGAACAGGCCAACGTGATTGTCTGGGTTGAAGACGTACTGAGCGATAGTAGTTCGCACAGCCTTGAAGAAACTGAATTCGACATTCGAGTCGTCAGTAAAATCGATTTGGACCCGAGTTTTCAATTGCCGCCGGACGCAATTGGCACCTCCACCGTCAGCGGCTTGGGAATCAGCGAATTGATTGAGCGTGTGGCTGGCTTGATCATCACCGAGCAACCGCAAGCTGGCCAAGCAGTCCCTTTTCTTGCTTCACAAGTAACCTCGATCGAATCTGCTCAAGCCTTGATATCACAAAATCAAACTTCCGACGCAATCAAATATCTCCGCAACCTAATTCTCTCCCCCCAACAAATGACAAATCAAAACTGACAAATCCACAATCCACAATCCACAATCCACAATCCACAATCCACAATCCACAATCCACAATCCTCAATCCTCAATCCACAATCCACAATCCACAATCAAACTCACACCCATCAACCACAAACCACAATCACACCCACCAACCATTATTTCCTCCACCTCAAAGCAAATGTCGCGCTTTCACTTCCAGGTATCGATTGATCATCGGCGCAGTCAAATCTTCGGGGAACGAATCGATCGACAAAACACCGCTGCGATTCAGTTGGGTTAGCACTTCATGTCGCCAATTGAGAATCTCGGCAGCCGCAGCCGCTTCGAAGAGCTTGGACTTGTCGGTTTCGAATTGATCAATTGGTTCCCACATCTGATAGTCACGCATCATGACGCCAAAGGGCAAATGTCGTCCGACCAGAGAACCCAGGTACTGTTGCACTTGATTTGCGTTTACTTCGTCGATCACGCTGGTCATCAGCACCACCATGGAACGTTTCAGGCAACGCGCCCGCAAATAAACGAACGCTTGATCGTATCGAGACTCGACATATTCGGGATGGCGATCGAAGGAAGCGTGCAGCAGGCGATTCATTTGTGCGCGTCCGGTTTTTGGCGGCACATAAGATAAAATCTTGTTATGGAAGAACATCATGCCAACGGCGTCGCCTCGGTCCAGTGCCACGTGGCTGAGCATCAACGAGGCGTTCAAGGCGTGGTCCAACAACGTCAAACCGTCCCTTTCGTTAGTCATCATCCGACCGCAATCGATCATAAAGATGACTCGCTGACTTTGACTTGCCTGAAAATCCCGGACGGTCAGTTTTTGTCGCCGAGCCGAAGTTCGCCAGTCGATGAATTTGAAATTATCGTCCAGGTTGTAATCGCGGAGACGCTCGAAATCGTTGTCTTGGCCGACTCTGCGAGTTGCTCGAACGCCGAACTGGCTCAACCGATTGGTGCGAGCCAGAATTGAGTACTCGGCGATTTGTTTCAAGTCCGGGTACACATTGATTTCAGACTCACAGGGAACTCGAAACACGCCCTTCCACAATCGCCAGGGGCTGCTGGTTTTCAGAAACACTTTCTTCATCGAAAAGCGCCCTCGCTCCAATGGGCGGAGGCTGTAATCAAACGTAACGGCCGACTTGCGTTTCAAACGCTGCAGAAAATGGTTGTCTTCGATTACAAATTGATCTGGAATATCGTCCGAAATGGTCGCCGAGACATTGGAACCGGAATTATTACTGATCACCAAACGAACATCATGAGGTTTATCAAGCGAAGCAACTTTTAGCAGATGCCTTTCTGCTTCAAAGCTGCCGGGCCCGGTCAGCAACCACAAATCCAGCATCGCCAGCGCCACGATGATCGAATCGATACCCAGGATAAACACGCCCAACTCTGGTCGAATGACAGTTCCCAGCGTCAGCAACGCCGGGACCGCCGCCAGCGCGAACAATCTCCGGCTGGGGTAGGCCGCTTTCACCCGTGCTGCCAGGAACAGCGGCAGCAGTAGCAACGTGACCAGAATCACTGGTCGAATTACCAGCCAGTTGCCGATCGAATTTAGTGATTCGAGCGATTCCATGTGCTGAATAAAACCTCTTGTCTAAAACGGTATTGTTGGCCAGATGTTGTCGAAATTACTGGAGTCGAGGCACGTCCACCGAACGAATCAGCTCAGTCAATAATTGATCGACTGATTGCCCTTCCACTTCGGCTTCTGCGGTCAGGATGACACGATGCCGCAACGCTGGTAAAGCGATTTGCACCACATCATCAGGCACGGCAAAATCGCGACCATAAAATGCGGCCAGTGTTCGAGCCCCCTGCATCAAACCGATACCGGCTCGCGGAGAAGCACCCATGTAGAACTGCGGCCATTGGCGAGTCAGTCGCACAATGTTGTTAACGTAGTCGACCAGTTTCGGATCGACTCGAACTTCGCCATTGTTATTTGTGACTTCAACAATTTCCTCGGGCGACGTCACGGTTTCGATGTCATTTTCCAGTTGGTCGTCCAGCTTCTTTTGTGAACTGTGCTGCAACAGAATCTGGGCTTCCTCCTGTTGGCCCGGATAGTCGACCAATAACTTGAACATGAAGCGGTCAAGCTGTGCCTCGGGAAGGTTATAGGTACCTTCGGACTCGATCGGATTCTGTGTAGCCAGCACAATGAATGGCGGGTTCAGTTTGTGAGAGGTACCATCAATCGTGACTCGATATTCCTGCATGATTTCCAGCAACGCGGCATGCGTCTTGGCTGGCGAGCGGTTAATTTCATCGGCCAGCAGCAGTTGCGTGAAGACTGGCCCCGGACGAAATTTGAATTCCTGTGTTTTCATGTTGAAAATCGGCGCGCCGGTAATATCCGAGGGCATTAAATCCGCCGTGAATTGAATCCGGCCAAAGTCGCAACCAAGGACCTTTCCAAGCGTACGGACGAACAGGGTCTTGCCGAGCCCCGGCACACTTTCGATCAGCACATGGCCGCCCGAAAACAGCGCGACCAACGTGCCCAGCACAAGTTCATCCTGTCCCACATAGACTTTGGAAACTTCCTGGCGAATCTTCTCGTAAAGTTTTCGAGTCGGAGTTTCAGCGCCCATCTCGGCGTTGCTTGGCATCACTCGATTGTCAACGGCCGGCTGATTCGCGACCGGTGCGGAGGCGACCGGGGCAACCAGTTGCTCAGTCGGCTGAGGTGCAACCG
>CAZOXC010000202.1:0-6150 GCA_964583205.1 uncultured Pirellulaceae bacterium
GGGTATATGACACTGGAACTTGTGCTGGGCGTAATGTTCTTGTTGGAATATGGAACGCGCCGACCCTGGCTGGGTGCTCTGGGGTTAGTCGTGGCAGGCTTCAAGCCGACCTTTGCGATTCCATTGGTGGTCTTGATGGCCTGTCGAAAACAGTGGACTGCATTTCTGCTGGGAATTGCGATTGCGCTGGCAGGACTGCTGGGTGGATTGGGATGGTTGGCGAGTCACTCCAGCTGGTCGGAGGTAGTCGAGAGTATTTCCTCGGCACAGGAAACGCATGTGAACATGGAAGACGAGTTGCCCGAGAACAGTTGGATGCGGATCGACTTTTTGGTAGTCATCGCCAAGTGGACTGAATGGGTACCGGGCACCAAGGAACATTTTCTGGTAATGATTCCACTATTGCTGGTGGGCGGGATTGCGACTTACCTTGCGCATCAGCGCTTTCCGCAAGACGGCGCAAGCTCGCTGGTCGGAATGATCATGGTGCTGACGATGTTGGTGAGCTTGTATCACCAGAACTATGACTTGTTGGTGATGGTCGCTCCGTTGGTTGGAATTCTGATTTCCAAATCGGTGTCCTGGGGTTCTGTTTCTCGCTTTTCCAAATGGCTGCTGTTTTTTGTGGGAGCCCTGGTGCTAACAAGTTACTGGTCAAGCAATGTCGTTTTGAGTCGAATTGAACTCACAGATTTTCAGTGGAAATTGGTGACCAGTTTGAATGGAATTCTGCTGTTCGTCGCCTACGGTACGGTCGTTATCGAGTCCTTTCTTCTGGGTGCGAAACCGGCAAAAGGCGGTGCCAGCGTAGAAGATTGTCCCGACACAGCTAAGCAAGCTTAGGGTATAATCGGGACAACCCGAAAAATCGTCAGAGAATTCCCTGGCTATCCTTAACATTCTGGTAGCTCAGTTGGAATTTGGCGATTAGTATGGGATTGCTGCGGTTTGGCGGCAGATTCACACCTTTTGATTCACACCTTTTGCCTTACACGATTGAAAGCAAACCATGTCCGAGAATGGGCAAAATCCACAAGACTGGCCGACTTCGGTTGCAGAAATGCAGCACCCCCCCGAAAGTCCTTCCCTCGTAAAACCCGCCGGTAACGGAGTTGAGTTCAGTCGGTCCAGTAGCGCTGAAGAAACACAGATTGAGTCCGGAAAGATCATTTTTGTATTTCCGGCTTACAACGAAGAAGAGTCGCTCCCACCTTTGCTCGACCGAATTCAGCGAGTCTTTAAAAACTATCAGCGCGATTACAACGTGATCATTGTCAATGATGGAAGCTCTGATGACACAGAATTGATTGCCAGTCAGTATTCATTCCGAATGCCCCTGACGCTGGTCAACCACGAAGTCAACAAAGGTTTTGGGGCGGCTGTAGAAACCGGCATGAGTGCCGCTGCCAAAATTGCCAACGATGACGACATCATCGTGACCATGGATGCCGACAACACACAGCCACCGGAAACCATTCAACGGATGGTAGCCTGGATCGAAGATGGTTACGACGTAATTATCGCATCACGTTATCGAGCCGGTGCGCGGGTCGTCGGTGTACCGTTTCTGCGAAACATCTACAGCCTGGGAGCACGCGGGTTGTTTACCGTATTCTTTCCGACTCGAGGCGTTCGTGATTACACGAGTGGCTTCCGTGCGATTCGAGCTTCAATCATTCGCCGTGGATTCGAAAAATACGGAGAACGATTCTTCTCGGAAGATGGATTCTCGGCCACGGTGGATACTTTGCTGAAAATGCGAGCGCTCGACGAAGTCTTGTTTTACGAAGTGCCTTTGATCCTTCGTTACGATCAAAAAGAAGGCGAAAGTAAAATGAACGTATCGCGAACAATCAAGCAAACACTTTCGCTGATCGCCAAACGACGCATGGGAAAATATTAATAGACCACCCTTTCAACAAGTCCCGGCATTCGCCCGGATGCTTCTTGCAATACCTTCGAGCAATCTATGGACAACAGGAAAATTTCAGATTGGGCAGTGATCGGCGGAGGCATGATGGGCCTGACGCTTGCGCTGCGGCTGGCGAAGGCAGGGCAAAAGGTGACTGTTTATGAAGCTGCGCCCGATTGGGGAGGGTTGACCAGTGCCTGGCAGTTGAACGACGAAGTTCAGTGGGACCGTTTTTACCATGTGACGTTGTTGACCGATTCTTACCTGCGCGAGTTGCTGGAAGAACTGGAGCTGGAACAAAAAATCAAATGGGTTGAAACGAAGACCGGTTTTTATTCCGACGGTAAGCTGTACTCGTTGTCCAATTCATTCGAGTTTCTGAAATTCCCCTATTTGAATATGTATCAGAAACTTCGCCTGGCCTCCACAATCACCATGGGTTCCAGGATCAAGGATTGGCAGAAGCTGGAACAAATTCCATTGGAAAAATGGTTGCGGAAAATGTCCGGTAGCAGCACCTATGAAAAAATCTGGCTGCCTCTGATTAAAGCCAAAGTCGGCGACGCCAACACCAGCTTGTCGGCGGCATTCATCTGGGCCTACATTGCTCGAATGTATAAAGCTCGACGCACCGGGATGAAGAAAGAAATGTTCGGCTACGTTCCCGGCGGCTACGCGGCGATCCTGGAAACGATGCTGGCCGAACTCAAGTCGCTGGGCGTTACGCTGGCACCTGGCCATCCTTTGATGCGAGTCGAAAATACCGATGATGGTGGTGTCGCTCTGGAATTCAGCGATAACAAGGTGAACGAGCATGAAGGGGTAATATTCACTATCCCATCGCCCGTGGTTAGCAAAATTTGTCCCGGTCTCAACCAGCAGGAACATGAAAAGTTGAGCGGTATCGAGTATCTGGGCGTTGTCTGCGCATCGTTGCTCCTCAAGAAGCCACTTTCTCATTACTACGTCACCAACATTACCGATGACTGGGTGCCGCTGACTGGCGTGATCGAGATGACGACGATTGTCGATCCCCAGGAGCTGGGTGGGAACCATCTGGTTTACTTGCCGCAATATGTGCGAGCAACTGATGATCAAGCGTTCGCGGAGTCGGATGAGTCTATCAAGGAACGGCTGCTAAGCACTCTGGATCGCATGTACCCCGAATTCTCTCGTGACGATGTCGTGGAATTCAAAGTGGCCAAAGCGCGCAATGTGATGGCCCTGCCTACAGTGAATTACTCAAAGCAGCTTTCGCCCATGGACACGTCCCTGCCGGGAGTGTTCACGATAAATTCATCCTACATCGTCAAGGGAAACCTGAACGTCAACGAGACCATCCAAATCGCACTCGAAGGAATGGATGTACTCAAGAAATACTTTGCGGATGACGCTCCAGTCGATAGAGCGCGTATATCCCTTGCAGAAACGATTGTTGATGAGCCGGCTGACCAGTTGGCCCGGCAATAGCTCACACAAGTGTTCGTTAGTGCAACTTCTGAGAATTGATCTTGTCAGGTACTGAGGTTGGCCAGGAGGTCAAAACCGTATTTGGACGCGCCTGGGTAGAATCAGGCTGCTGGTTATCAGACGCTATAAGGGATTGTTGTTTCTGCACCATATCGCTGGTGACAGACGGGTTTGTGTTTACTTGATTACCAAAAAGAAACGCATGGGTCAGCATTCCTGCAATCATCAAAATCGGAAACCCGAAGAATACTTGGGACTTCATTTGACCACTCCGAATCAGGGGACAATCTGTTCATCGGTTTGCGGAATTCGGTAGCAACAGTCTGCCTGAAGATGGATCAATTTGACCGATATTGCGGCCTTGGGAGCGAATAACAACAAGTCTGCACAATTGCAACTCGATCCGTTAAAACTATGGAGCCAATTAGAGATGGCCCGGCTGCAATTCAGGAGTTCCCTTGGACGCAACAGACGTATTCGGCACTTTTGCCATGTTGGCAATCATGATCATGATCGTGATCGTGATCGTCTCATCGGTTATGCTTTTAGTGTTTCGCCAAAAAGCTGCGACCAAATCACGTTTCGAGTCGCTGGCGGCCAGATTTGATTCGCAGTTGTATAGCGACAACTTGCTAAGCAGTAGTTTCGCTTTTAATTTCCAGCACCGTGGCTATCAAATAGCGGTAGCAATTCACCGCCAGCCCCAGGCATCTACCAATGCCGGTATGTATCTGCTGAATGTACGTATCGGTTGGCCCGATCGAACTTCCAGGCTGATTCTCTATCCGGAAACGCTGCCGGACCGGCTTAAAAAATTTATCGGGCTGGAAGACATTGTCATCGGCTCGCCCCATTTTGATTCATGCTTCATCATCCAGGGAAACCCGGATACCGTGCGTGAATTGCTGACTCCCATTGTTCAGCAACGAGTCGACGCGCTCGCTCTCAGAGGCAAGCATCGCGACGTGCATGTTTCGATCGTTGGTGGCCAATTTGCGGCATCCAAACACTTCTCGAGAAAAAGTCCTGAAGAGATAATTTATTTTACGATCTTGCAATGCCGGGATCTGTATGACTCGATGATCGACAGCATTGATACCGGGATTCAGTTTGTTGATGATGCCGGAATCGAGACGGCGACGGTCACCAACAATCACGAAGCGACTTGTATGGTATGTGGAGAATCCATCAGCGAGCAAAAAGTCTATTGCCGAAGTTGCCAGACACCTCATCACATGGAATGCTGGAACTATATCGGAATGTGTTCTACCTACGGCTGTGGTCAAAGACGTTTTCACAACAAGCCCAGGAAGCCGTCAGGGTCGAAGTCTGGAAAGCGAAGACGTGCTGCCACAACTTCACCAGAAAAACAAATCGAAGCTCAACGCGAATTCTATCGAGATCGAAATTGACCGGGAATAAAAAAAAGGCGTCGCCGAAGGCTCGGCGACGCTCTCCCTGCCGATCATCCCCTTGTTTGTCATTTCAAATTTGGCAAGCAAATTCTGCGCGACAATCAGGAGGATGATAATGTTCTAAAGACCAACTACAGTCTTCCGTACAGCAAAACAGAAGATAGGAATGTCAGAATAAATTCACTGCTAATGGTTAGTTCCGATTCCCAGCCAGGCCTTTCAAAATTTCCGCTGCGAAAATCAAATTACCGCGAATCGACTTTGTTCGTCTTGCGAAACGGTTAAATACTCAACTCCTGCCCGAGCCAGCAGGTTTGGGAGTTGGTTGGCTTGGTGCGAATTCTAACTTGGAAAATTCGTGCGAATTCTAACTTGAAAAAGTGTCGGAAGCGTCAAATGGTTTCTGCATTCAGCCAGGTGCGCAGAACCTTGGGAACCGTGATGGTTCCATCTGAGTTTTGGTGGTTTTCCAGGATCGCAATCAATGCTCGAGACAAAGCTACGGCCGTCCCATTCAAGGTATGCACGAACTTGGTGCCTTTTTGTTCCTTGGATTTGTAACGGATGTTGAGACGTCTGGCTTGATAATCGGTGCAATTGGATGTGCTGGTCACTTCACCCCATTCACCCGAGTCACCGCGGCCCGGCATCCAGGCTTCCAAATCGAACTTGCGATAAGCGGGTCCGCCCAGATCTCCTGTGGCAGTATCCACGACCCGATAGGGTACTTCCAAGGCATCGAAAATGGCGCATTCGATGTCGAGTAGTTCGTTATGCATTTGCTCGCTCTGGTCTGGCAGGGCAAACGCGAACATTTCGACCTTGGTAAACTGATGGACTCGGTACAGTCCTCGAGACGCTCGCCCGGCGGCACCGGCTTCGGTACGATAGCAATGGCTGATCCCACAGAGCTTGATTGGTAAGTCCGTGTCCATAAGGGTTTCACCGCTGTACAAACCGCCCAAGGTAATCTCTGCAGTGCCAATCAAAGACAGAGGCATATTTTCGATACTGTAAACCTGAGTCTCTGGACCACGAGGCATAAACCCGATGCCGTACAGGATTTCATCGAGTGCCAGGTCAGGTGTAATCATGGGAGTAAAGCCACGCTTGACCAGTTCGGTAACGACAAATTGTTGCAAGGCGAGATCCAGCAAAACCAGATCGCCCTTAAGGAAATAGAATCCAGCACCGGTAGTCCGAGCCCCTCCATCAAAATCGATCCAGCCGCGTTTGGTGCCCAGATCCAGATGGTCTTGAACCTCAAAATCAAACTTGGGCGCTTCGTGTTGCCCTCGTTTTACTTCCAGGTTGGCTTTGTCATCCTTGCCGATGGGTGCAGCGGGATGAGCC
>CAZOXC010000203.1:0-6133 GCA_964583205.1 uncultured Pirellulaceae bacterium
TCACTGTAAAGTTAATCTCGATCGGATTATTATCGACATCAAGATACCGAAGCATTGCCGGAGTCAATACATTGTCGACAGAACCTTCGTCGAACGTGGCCCCCGTATTCCGACTGGAAAAGGGTGCATCATTGATGGGAACGACTGACAAAGTAGTTGTCGCTACCGCGCTGGATTCTCCATTGTCATCTTGCACAACGAACTGCCAGGTGCGGTCTCCAGCGGTGGGATTTTCTGACAAGTGTTCATAACGCATTGATCGAATCAACGCTTCCAAATCGGCTCGAGGAATCGTTCCGCCGGCATCATTGGTTACTGTAAATCCGGCGCCGGTAAAATTAACGCTGATCGTGGTACCGCCGACAACCGTTGTCTCGATACGGGATTCACCCAAATTGAATACCAGATCATTGACCCGAATGTCTTCTTCCACTCCATCGACGAAACCGGCCAGGTTAACCGTCAATCGATTGAACTGTCCGCTGCCCAACCCAACAATTGTCGCGTCGACATCTGCCACCGACACCAACCCGCCGTTTTCTGTAAAACTGGTTTGGAAATCGAGTCCGGTCGCCATGCTACTGTTGTTTAGATCCAAATCCAGTTCAGGAGCCTCAGCGATCGGATTAACGCGCAGGTTGATCGTTCGAACTTCGGTGTGACCACTAACCTCCCTGATTTCCAGAACAATGAAATCTGAGAATGTGTCCGAGCCATCGTGATCGTAAGTCACCAACCCTGCTTCGACTTCCGCCAGTGTGAACTCTCCATCCACTCCAAGAGCCGCGCCGGAAACAAACAGCGTTCCATTGCCGGGAAGTGGAGACAGAAGTCGATAGGAAGCCGGATCTTCAGTAACCACCACAATGTCGGTACCAAACACATTGCCAATCGACCCTTCCGTAACGGTATTGGCGGCGATGATATCAAAAGTGGTCCCAACCGAATCTATTCCGTCCGACACAGTCAACTGAATTGAGTCTGTGGTCGCCGAAGTGGCGTTGTGAGAATAAGTCAGCCGGCCCTGGTTGATGTGCTCCTGAGTGAAGGTTCCGTTGATTCCTAGAGCCGCGCCATCAAGTTCAAGAATTCCATGTAATGGCAGAGCATTCAGTGTGAACTCGATTTCACCCGGCGATTGCTCAGGATCCTCAAACGTGAATGTCGACTGGCTAATTTGATTAAAGTTGTCATCAACAAAGAACACAGGCTGAAAATTGAATCTTGCCGACGGTGCATCGTTTACGGGTGTAATCTCGATCTGAAATTGCCCCGAAACCATCGTACTTCCGTTCTCTCCACCGTCGCTCAGTAAAAACTGAAAACTGTCGGAAGTCGACTCGGAACCGTTGTGTACATACTCAAGCAATCCGTTGTCGATTTGATTTTGTGTGACAGTCGCGCCGGAACCGATGGGATTACCATCAAGCATCAGAGTGCCATTTGACGGATTTGAGTTGATCAAATAGCTAACTTCGGCCCGGTCGTCGTCAACGTCTCCTTCGTTGAGCAAACTGGAATCAATCGTCTCGGTACCTCCTTCCATGACCGTCAGGCTTTCATTGGTCTGCAAAGCAACTGCGTCGTTGGTGCCCTCAATCGTGAGATTTGCGGTGGCAGTCTGCACTTCACCAGACGCCGCAATCGTTTGATATTCAAATGAATCTCCAGCGATCTGTCCCGGCTGGAGACTATCGAAAGTTGTACCTGGATCGTAGTCGAATGTCCCATCGGCATTGATGTTAACACTGACGCCATTTGCAGATTCAACCGTTTCCGCTACAGCAGAAATGTCATACAACGCATTGTAGTTATCCAGAATTTCACCCGCAGACAGCTCGCGTTCATAGAAGCGGTGAACTGCGATTTCACCTTCAAAATTGTCGTATTGAGGCTGGTTAAACAGCGCGCCATCCAGGATGGTTCCATTGACTCCACCAATAGCGACTCCATCCGCAGATGCCGACCAGTCACTTATCCCACTTTGCGTTTCACTGGCAATTTCAATGCCGTTGACGTAGAGAGAGACCGAGTCATCATTCGGGTTGATAGTCAAAGCGATCTGGAAAAAATCTCCACTGGCAATTACTTCGCTATCAAGGGGTTCAGCGATCTGGCCAGTTGTCAGGGCGTCGAACCTGGTATAATTCACAACAAGCGTTGGTTCCGCAAAATCGACGTCATTAATAATGATACTGGTTCCAAGAAAACTAAAGCCCGAGTCAAAAATGACTTGTCGTCCGAATGTTGTGTTTTCAGGCCGAATCCAAAATTCAAAGGTGGCCGGACTTTCAGTCGCATCACCGTCCGGCAAATTCTGATACGAATCCGCCACTATCGGTCCACTTCCATCGAATCGATATGCAGCCGTGATTCCGCTGGCGGTATCAGCCGGGTCCACATCCTGCAAAACTGCGTTTCCATTGAGCTGGAAGCCAAAACCAAGAAGTTGGTCGTTCCAAACGCCATCTGTACTTGATTCCGTACCTGCATCGAAATTCAGAGTCAGGTCGGACTCATGGATCACAGGATTTTGCAACTCGTCATTTTCGAGTAGCGATGGTTCACTGAATGACGTCGAATCAATAGACTCGTTTTCTGAGATCGAAAGAGAATCGTCATTGGCAATCGGTGTTGCCAGAGTCGTGGCACCAAACTCAAAAGCCCCGATGTCAACAGCATTACCAGGCGCTGTGTCCCGAGCAAATCCACGTTGATCGGTCGCCACACTGAAGGAATCACCGGCATCAATTGCAACCGATCCAGGCAAAAGTGCATGAGTCGGAGTGATTCCACTATTAAGGCGTAAAAGTGGATCAAGGTTGATTTGAGTTTCGTCCACAAAAGAATTGTCTGACACACCATCTCCGCCGACAATATCGCCAGTAGAAATATTGAAGCCATCCGAGTCGTAACCTGTCCCGGCAAAGTCATCCCGATCATTGATGAACAGGCTATGGTTCATTGAAACGTTTCCGCTGGAGAAAATCCCGTTTCCAGTTGTTGCTTCATTGTGAACCAAGGTCACGTTGTTCAGCGTCACGCCACCGTTCGTAAAAATCGCCCCACCGGTTCCGCTGGCCGTGTTCGTTGTAATAGTCGAATTTGTGAGAGTCACGTTCCCGGACGAAACAAACAGCGCGCCGCCGTCCTCCGCGGAATTCGAAGAGAACGTGGAAGAAGAAATATCAAGATTCCCGGTGGCCGCGTCATGCAACAGAGCACCACCACGGTCACTTGCATTGTTCTCGTGGAACCAGCCGTCGCTGATCGTTAACTCACCGTGGTTACCGATCGCTCCTCCATCGACTGCTTGATTATCGAAATAGACACCCCCTTCGACAACAACGGTTCCATTCTCATCAACGAAAACCGCTCCGCCTGATGTTGTATTGGCATTTCCATTTCTAACGAAGTCAACGTTATTCAAGACCACAGATCCATCTGCATACACAGCACCACCACGGTCAGTTGTGACGTCCGCGTTGTTGTCCCGAAACAAGGAATTCGCGACCTCAACATTGCCACCGGCACCCACGTAAATGGCGCCGCCGATTCCCGCTCCGTCTCTGAGTGTAACACCCGAGATTGACACAAACTCGGTCGTATGGACGTCAAAAATACGATCACCCGATCCGCCCGCACTGATAACTGTAGCCGTAGGGTCAACTGCCGTGATCCGCAATCCGCCCAGGATATCCAGGTCACCTTCATTTGGATCGGGCGCGGCATCGTCGCCGATCGAAACGAAACCATCTCCCAGAATGTAATTACCGGCCAACAGGTTAATAACATCGAAATCTTCATCAGCATTGGCGGCAATGATTGCTTCGCGTAACGAGATGAAACCATCCGCACCGCGGTCGGCATTCAGAGCGTCAATCGAAGTCGTATCTCCGTCGACCAGATCAGCGGTGGTGTCTACGACTGTCGTGGCGAAACTGCCAACCCATGAAGCTTGCATGTCCACCGAAAACAAATAGTCGGAATCAATCGAACCAATCTGATGTTCAAGCACCCAGTCGCCGCCCAGACTGGAATGACCCGTTACATCATCACTGGCGGCGACATCAGCCCCGGTTAAATCCGCGATACTCCTGGCCAGCGAAACGCCCGCGTCAGATTCGGTCAGATTACAACCGTAAATCAGAATGTCAGCCTGATCGGTAAGCCTGGTATTCCATTCTGACAACTGATCGGAAAATCCGTTGATCGAGTCACTGTTGACTCGATCGCTACCAAGTTCAAATTCACCTGGCGAACCGTGAGTCAAAATATGAATCGCCGAGTACTGGCCACCTTGATTCAACGCTTCAGTGATCGCAGCTATGCCACTTTGGTTTTCATCAATCAGGATTACAACCAGATTGTCCTGATCGGTTTGCAGTCCCTCCAGCAGCTGGTCCAGGTTTTCAACGTTCTGGTCAATCACTACCAATTCGCGATGAGGCTGCTCGTCTTCGACGTGTGTAAGAAAATGATCATCGTCCAGCGAATCGTTGATTGTTTGTTCGAGCGATTCAGCCTGATTCAGCGTCGACGCAAAATTGTCAAGATCGTCAACTTGCTCTCCAAGACAGTCGGCTTCACAATCAACCTGGTCAGCGACATCGCCCAGAGGTGCGGCGCTGTACATCACTCGTTCTTCAAGATTGATCAAGAAGACAGAGTCTGCGCGTTCATCGTCGGGCTGCGACGAATCAGAATTGCGAGGTTGTCGGGCAAGGTTCGAAAGCAAACTTTTCAGGTTGCTTGAAAACCGACTCCAAGATTGGATCGAGTCAAACATACGGCGTTCTCATAGGAAAGGTCTATTGAAAAATAGCTCTGAGAACGCTTTCAATCGGGAAATTTAACCCGAATTAACCATTGAAACAGGGTTGGGTCCTAACGACCTTGCGGAATATTCTGACAACAGAATGGAGCCATCGTTCAAAAAATCACTTGCCAGAACCACAACCGAATGCGGGCCATAGACAGATTCAGTTTCTCAACTCGTTTGGCAAACTTGCAGCGGGCTGTCTGAAGCGGGTTTTGCAACCGAGGAGTTACCAGCAACTTGCGACTGGTCGCTGATTACCGAGATCAACTTTGCAACCACCGTGGGATCATACTCGGTGTTTGCATTCTTCATCAGATGATTGATTGCCCTGGTCGAGTGCATAGCCGGACGGAAGACTTGATGGTTGGTCATCGAGTCGTAAACGTTGCAGACTCGAACAATCTGTCCCATTTTGAATATTTCTTCTTCCATTTCGCCATTACGCACCATCACCAGCCCATCTCCAAAAGCAACGCGACAGGCTGCGATCACAGCCGGAATGACCTCATTAGACAAAGCTGACCTGGCAATATCTGCACCAGTCGCTTCAAACTTCTTCATGGTTTCAAATTCAGAAGCAGTCAACTTACCGGGCTTGAAGATGATCGAGTCTGGCACTCCAATTTTGCCGATATCGTGAAGCAAAGCCGCAGTCTCCAGCTCATTTCGCAATGAACTGTCGGTGATCCCGTTGGCAATCGTCAGAACCAGACTGGCTACTCGATGGCAATGTTCTGCAGTTGCCCGATCTCTCAATGCCAATGCTGACAACAGCGATGTAGTCACAGAATTTTGATCGTTAATATCGGTATTCGGAGAATCAACCTGGACTGCTTCAACTTGTTTTGTGTCTTCTGCGTCGACATTTTCAAAACTGACGACTCGATTTCGACCCTGTCGTTTTGCGACATACAGGCTCTGGTCAGCTTGATCGATCAAGTGCTGTGGGTCCATTGCTTTTAACGACTTGTTGGAAGCACCAACACTGACGGTCACCGCGACATTACTGATCGTCTCCGACTCGATAGCCGCCCGAATTTCCTCGGCCTTCACCAGACATGTTTCCAGATCGCAATTTGTAAGCAAAATGCAAAATTCTTCGCCACCATATCGACACACCAGACCACTTGTCCCCACGACGGATCGCAATTTCCTGGCAACTTCACAGATGACTTCATCACCAATTAAGTGGCCATAGCGGTCGTTGATTGATTTGAATTTAGCGATATTCAACATCGGGATATTCATCTGTGGGTAGTTTTCTTCCTGCCATTCGATTCTTTTAGCCTCGAAGAATGATCTGCGTTTGAG
>CAZOXC010000204.1:0-6120 GCA_964583205.1 uncultured Pirellulaceae bacterium
GGCATACGAGATCTAGTACGGTCTCGTGGGCTCGGAGATTGTATAAGAGACAGATTCAGACCCAAACGGTTTTTTTTTGAGGACTTTGACGAAAATACGGAATTCGCCTGCGAATTTTCCAGTTCTGCAGCGAATAACCAAGCCTCGTCCAGTTCCAATTTTTGCGGGCTCGTTTGCACTTACGGCCTCCGCGAATCCTGTAGACAGAATTCGTCCGACTTACGAATGCTGCTACAATTCACGCCAATAGCCGCGCCAATATTTTTGATCACTGATTGGCGAAGTTGATTACCGAAATTGAGTCTTAACTCGACTTCGACCGGAAACGATAATCGGTTAGACAGATTGCGAAACAGCTCGAGCTCTATGGCCAGAATCTCATTAAGACAACAAGCCGACATGTGTTCCCGAGTAGCGCAGAGCTACAAGGCCGGGATCGATTTGCGCACCATTTGGAAACGGGAAGCCAAACGAGGTTCAGGCAGCCTCTATAAACAACATGCAGAAGACGTTCACGAGCGAGTCGACAACGGGCAAATGGTCGGCGAAGCCATGGCTCAAGCCAACGGGTATTTTCCAGACCTGACGGTTGCCGTAACCACTGCCGGCGAAAAAGGCGGCAGACTCGAGTCCTCGTTCGCACTGCTGGCCGAGCACTACACGACGATGATTCGATTTCGCAATCAAGTTCTGTTGAGTATCGCCTGGCCATTGTTCCAGCTCGGATTCACCATCGTGTTCCTTGGCTTGATGATTCTGGTGATGGGCTTTATCGCTCAACTTGCTGGTATCGATGAAATTGACTGGCTGGGGCTGGGCCTTTCCACCGGACAATATTTCTGGCTTTATGTTTTCTTCGTGGCTGTTGCACTTACGGCTATGTTTCTGGTCTACCAAGGTATCCGACTTGGGTGGTTCGGATTGGCACCATTCAAACTGGGGCGACGTTTACCATTGATCGGAAAGATCATCGACTGCCTGTCACTATCCAGATTCGCCTGGGCGTTGTCGGTCGTCACCGAAGCCGGAATCAACATTAAAGAAGGAGTTCGCCTGGCATTGCGAGCCACTGAAAACTTCTACTACATGGATCTGGAAAAAGAACTGGTCGAGGGACTGCAACAAGGTCAACCACTGACTGAAACGTTCGAGAATACCGGTCGTTTCTCGGACGATTTCATTATGAATGTCGAAAACGGTGAACTCACGGGAAACCTCCCCGAGTCCCTACAGAAACTTGCCGACGACTATCTTGAAACCGTTCAGTCTTTATTCAAGCTCCTCTCGACCATCTTGTTCCTGGTTTGCTTTATCATCATTGCCATGATCATCGTCGCGGCGATTTTGTTTCTGTTCTACACGTTGGTTTGGGGCCCCACGAATGAGATCATGCAGGACTTTGGCTACAATTAAACCAGAACCTTTGCTTAAAAGCGGAGTTCGTTACTCATTTCAACTACGGATTGAAAACTCCCAGAGTTCCCACGGCCTCCCAATGAAAACTGGTTAGAATTCGACTAGACTGGAAGCCAGCATCTGTTGCTTGCCGGTCCAATAATCGTCCATTTTTTTAAATTATACTCAATCGATACTTCCATGAATAAACCACATTACAAAATCCTGTTGTTCGGCGCGTTCCTGCCCTTGCTGATTCCCATCGCTGCGGCACAGGATGTGGAACCGTTAGTCTCTGTGGGGTGGCTGGAAGAGAATATCGACAACGAGAACCTGCTGGTCGTTGACTTGCCTCATCGAATCAAAGACTACAACCGGGGACATATTCCCGGCGCGGTTTTTGTCGATTGGCGGAAAGACATTATCGATCCCGAATCGCCTGATCTATATACGCTACCCACGAAAGAGGCCTGGCAGACACTCATGTCGCGGTTAGGAGTTCAGGCCGACACGCATCTGGTTTTGACCGACAATCTGGACAATCGTGTTTCCGTGCGCATGTATTGGAGTGCCAAGTTCTTCGGACACAAACACATTTCAGTACTGGATGGCGGAACCAATTCCTGGCAACAAGCCGGAAATCGCTTGTCACAAATCGACGCCATCATCGTGGAGAGCGACTACCGGGTAACTCAAATGAACGAACAGGTCCGGACTTCACTGGAAACGGTTCGAGCTGCCGTCGAGGACGGCGATATTCACTTGCTGGATGGTCGGCCCAACGATCAATACACGGGCGAATCTCCTGGCAAGGTTTATAACACCGGCAAAGAACACAAACGCCGAGGCCACGCCGCTACTGCACTCAACATTCCCTGGAAAGACAATATCGATGATGATGGGACGTTCAAGTCGATCAATGATCTTGCTGATCTCTATAAGGACAACGGTATCGGCATGAATGATGAAGTGATCACCTATTGCAACGAAGGCCTGCATGCCGCCATGCCCTGGTTTGTGCTGCACGAGTTGCTCAAGGAAGAAAAAGTCACACTCTACGATGACTCGATGGCCGAATGGGCCAACCTGGACGATACTCCGATGGAATCGGACAAGCGATAGTCACCGACTTCGTAACTTGCTCAACCCATTAGTGAAAATCATCCGGCTGCCAGTCCGCGCTATCGGCTTGATTCTTTGCTAAAATGCACACTCTGACTTTCGATCCAATTTGGCAATTTTCTGTTGAGAGATCTTTCCTATGCGGTTCCATTTACTTGCACTGATTCTTTGCTTACAGCCCCTGACAAACTCGCCGAGTGTTTTCGGGCAGGAAACGATGACACATCAGGAACGCATTGACTCGTTGCTGAGTGAAGTTGAATGGGAGAGCCTGTTCGATGGCGAGTCGCTGGACAACTGGGAACAAAAAGGTGGCAAAGCCAAATACTTGATCGCCGACGATTGCATCGTTGGCACAACGGTTCCCAATACACCTAACAGCTTTTTGTGCACCAAACAATCTTATGGCAACTTCGCGTTCACTTGTGAATTCAAAGTTCATCCGCTTTTGAATTCGGGAATCCAAATTCGCAGCAACAGTCTGGCCGATTATAAAAATGGTCGAGTCCACGGTTATCAGGCTGAAATCGACGCTTCGGACCGAAGTTGGACTGCCGGCATTTACGACGAGGGGCGGCGAGGCTGGTTGGATAACCACGACGGCAATCGAGCTGCTCGTTTCGCATTCAAACAAAACGGCTGGAACCAACTGTTTGTACTGGCCCAGGGAGACTCGATCCGCACCTGGCTGAACGGAGTTCCGGCTGCAGACCTGACAGACGACATGACGGCCGAAGGATTCATAGCCCTGCAAGTTCACGGAGTTGGCGGTCGCCAGGATCCGCTGGAGGTCCGCTGGCGAAACTTGAAGATTTGCGAGGTGGCAAATGAAAAGACGATCGCAGACAGTGTGGTCGCTTCACAGCAAACTTCCGTTACCAAGGCTGGAGCTGAAGTAAAAGAACTTGGCAGCGGCTACAAATTCACTGAAGGGCCTTCGGTCGGAGCAGACGGACTTATTTATTTTTCGGATATCCCCAACGAGCGGGTTCACGTTTACGATCCAGCAAACGGTACCATCGAAATCTTTCGAGAAGAAAGTGGCAAGACCAACGGCACTCTCTGGACACCCAACGATGCCATCATTTGCTGTGAAGGTGGAAATCGACGGGTCGTCCGCATTGAACCCGGCAAAGAACCCACGGTCCTCGCTGACTCGTTCGATGGCAAAAAGCTGAACAGTCCAAATGATGTCGACATCGATGGAGTGGGCGGTCTGTTTTTTACTGACCCTCGATACGGCGACCGCTCCAACATGGAGATGGAAGTCGAGGGCGTTTACTATTTGAATCGAGGCCGCAAGATTTCTCGCGTGATCGATGACATCAAACGTCCCAATGGAATCGTGCTCTCGCCCGACGAAAAAACTTTGTATGTCGCCGACACCGGAGATCGGGCGATCTGGAAATACGACTTGAAACAACCTGGCAAACCAACAAACAAACAAAAGTTTGCCGAAACCAGCAGCGACGGAATGACAGTCGACCAGGCAGGAAACGTCTATTTGACCAATGGCCCTTTTGTGCACGTTTACAGGCCGGATGGCGAGTTGTTGGAGAAAATTGAGTTCCCACAAAACCCGGCCAATGTGACTTTCGGCGGTCCGAACAACAGCACATTGTTTGTTACCGCTCGAACCGGTTTTTATTCGATCGAAACCAACATGACTGGCGGGCAAGCGTTCGCCAATCCAAAAAACTGAACCAAGAGTCGGGAATCAAGGGCTGGGAATAAAGGCAGGCATATGGCTCCACGCATGAACGATCTGGTCCCCATGTTGGTCTGCCAGGATGTGCAGGCGTCGATCAAGTTCTATTGCGATGTTCTGGGGTTCGAAGTCGTCGAACGGATGGACGATGTAGGGGTCTCCGGCTGGGCTTCGATCAAGAACCACAAGACGCATTTGATGCTGGCCAGCCCCACGTATTTGCCCAGAGCCAAAAAAACCGAGGGACGTTTTCCTCAGGCCGTGTTCTATTTCTACCCTGACGATGTCGTTCAGCTTCACAAAAGTGTGAGGACCAAGGGTTATGAAATTTCAGACCTTGTCGTTCGCTTCTACGGCATGAAAGAATTCGAGATGCTGGATCTGGATGGTCACGTGCTGACGTTCGGGCAGAAGACCGAAGATTCACCAACGCCGGAAATTGGCGAGATGGTTTAGATGTCGAACAATCGACGGAACTATTCTTGACTCGCACAAACCTTTTCCAGGTCGGCAAAAAATTCCGGATAGGTTTTTCTTACACAAGCTGGATCGAGGATCTTGATTCCAGGCTGCTTGAGCCCCACCAGCGATAAACTCATGGCCATGCGATGATCGTTGTAAGTTTCGATTTCAGCCGACTGCAAATCGCCCGGAATAATCTCCAGACCATCTTCATGCTCGTTGACTTCAGCTCCCAGCTTGCGCAACTCCGTGGCCAGATTTCCGATGCGATCGGTTTCCTTGAACCGGTTGTGAGCGATGCCTCGAATACGAGTCGGACCCTCAACGCACAGTGCGACGGCCGCAAGTGTCTGAGCTGTGTCGCTGATCAAGTTCATATCGACATCCACTCCGACCTTGGCGGGACCAGTGACGGCGATTCCGTCCAGCAAATAGTGGACTTCACAACCCATTTCTTCCAGCACATCCAGAAATTTGATGTCGCCCTGAATTGATTCTTCGCTTAGCCCTCGAACAAACACTCGGCCCCCGGCAATCGCTGCTGCCGCGAAAAAATAGCTTGCCGCCGAGGCATCAGGTTCGACATCAAAGTCGCAAGCATCGTAAACCTGATTGGGATCCATCGAGTACTCGAAGTAATCATGCAGCCGGATCACATCCACACCGAACCTGCTCATCACACGGCAAGTCATTTCCAGGTAGGGAACCGAAACTACCGGCTTCCCAAGTTGCAACACGGTAAACTCATGTGCGTATGGCAGGACCATCAACAACGCGCTGCCGAACTGGCTGGACACGGAAGACTCGACCTTGGCAAAACTACCAATGATCCCCGAGGCCTCGACATTCACCGGCGGACAACCTGCGGTCTCAGTGGTGACTTTGCACCCAAGTTGATCCAGTGCATCGATCAACGGCCCGATGGGACGCTGGTGCATCCGGTCAGAACCGCTCAAACGATAATGCCCCTGCCCCAGACAACACAGAGCTGTCAAAAACCGAACGGTTGTGCCGCTATTGGCAATGAACAACTCGGCCGCACTATTGGGAATCTCGCCGGCGCACCCCACAACCTCGATGAGATTGGACTGCCAATCACAATTCACGCTGATGCCCAGTCGCTGCAGAGAGTCCACCATCACCTCGGTGTCCTCGCTGCGAAGCGCGTGATTAATCTGCGAAGTGCCCTCGGCCAGCGCCGCACAAACCAGGGCTCGGTTGGTTATGCTCTTCGAACCTGGTGGCTGGATCGAAGCATCCAAAGACGAGCAAGGCGTGATTTCAATTGATTCAGCCAATGTGGCTTTGTCCGTTTCCAAGCATTATTGCTGTGAGAATTTGTAGAGGTATTTGTCGCTTCGCATGTACATCGCATCGCCGGAAATCGCGGGCGAGCACAGAAAAACTTCTTCCTCGAATTGTTGTTCGTAAAC
>CAZOXC010000205.1:0-6110 GCA_964583205.1 uncultured Pirellulaceae bacterium
CTCCATGGTGACGCCGGGGCAGACACGATTGACGGTGGTGGACGTGATGATCGAATCTTTGGTGGTTCGGGCAATGATATTCTTTTTGGCGATTGGGGCTCCGACCAACTCTATGGCGAGTCCGGTGCCGATGTTCTTAACGGTGGCCGAGGAGACGATGGCTTGTTCGGGGGAGTCGGGTTTCGAGACACTCTAAGAGGAGAGCAGGGCGATGACCGGTTGCTCGTCACAGGACAGGACGTGACGCTAGACAAATCCAACCGGGATGCACGCCTGGTTTTTGTCAATCGCAGCAGCCAGTGGACGGACGCGGAAATTGCTGTCGTCGATGAAGGGTTCAGAAGATTACACGAGCGCACCAGTAATACTCGATTGCTGGTTGATCGATTGATCGAAGATGATTTGACTTTCTACAAAGTAAATTCTCTGGGTGAATTCGCGGCTCAAAATGTTCTGCGGTCCCGTACACGTACACAAACCAGAAACGGACGAACGACGGTAACCACAACCTACCAACGAGAGATCCTGATCGCCGATTGGGATGTAAATAACGAGTTCAGAAACAACCAGCAACCAGAACTTGTCATTCATGAGATTGCCCATAACTGGGATTCTGACGTCGAAATCAGAGCGAATGCACCATCCAGACCCAGCGCCTGGACTTCGTTCAGAAACAATGGCCGTTGGTCAGAGACTCGATTGAACAGTGATTACATCCGTTCCAGTGATCGCCAGTGGTGGTACCATCGCAACGAAGAATTCGCGCGTGATTACGGTCGCACAAACCCGTTCGAAGATTTCGCGTCGGTTTGGGAACTCTATTTTTCCATCGACAACATCTCTGATGAACCCAGTTCCTCCATCAGGTCAAAACTCACCCAAGTCGACCGCTTGTTCAACGCCATCCAGGGTTGATACCGGGTCGCTACGATCGGCAAAACACGAACATTCCTGTTGACCCTGATTTCCACTCCAGGAATACCGGCAACCAGCAACGATTTGATTTCGAAGACACAGGGATAACCTATCTTAAAAGGTTCCCCTGTTTCTATTCTGGTCGATTACCATGCTGGTGTTGCTGGAAATCATTCTGTTGTTTGCGGTGCTTTTCGCGCTCTGGAGTTGTGCTGCATTCCGTCGATGGTGGAAAGAACAAGGCAGGTCTCATTGTCAAATCGGGCTGATCGTTATCGCTTTGCTGATCGTTGGTCATTTGGTCAATCAAAGTCGTTCGACGTTTCCTTTTGTCCGCTGGGCGATGTACACCGACGTTTACGAACCCGACTCGATGGAGTGGGGTAAGTTCCGTGCCGGACTGGCCAATGGTGATGAAGTCTGGATCAATCCGGCCATCGAGTTTCCCTCGTTGAGTAGAAACTTTTTCGACCGTCTTTATGACCTTTCGCAGTCAGCCTCGAAAAACACTCTTACGCCCAAAGGCGAATACGCTTTTGATGAACTCATGCGAGCGCTGGCTGAACAACATAATCGTCGTTGCTCCGGCAACCCCATCGTCCGGCTGGATGCTGTGATCGAGGACATTCATGTCAACCGGAAGTCCTCCAGCGAATACCGAGTCATCAGAAGTATTCGCATCGATCCGGACAGCCGCGCCCTGACTCTGTTGGGAGCTCGCGAGAAATGATTAAACCAAACAACGTTCTGCACGGTGATGCAACTCAGGCGACTCTGGTTTGCGCAATGAAGCTGATGTTTCTGATGTGGCTGGTGCGATATCTGATCGACCCAATCGAACAAATCAGTGCGTTGCCGGTCGAGATTTCCAGCCCGGTAAGCTTGCTGGCATTGTTTTCGCCCAGCCTGTTTGAAGCTTGCCATTCCTACGCGTTTTTGTTGATTGTCAAACTGGTCATTGTTGCTTGCTGCCTGGCGGTCTGGGTTCCCAGACTGAGAATGCCGGCGGCCCTTGTCGGTGTCCTGGCTTTGACCCTGATCGCAGCAATCACCAGAGGGTTTGGGCACATCAATCATGCAGAGCTGGGGCCCTTGCTGGTAACCTGGGTGTTAACTCTGTATGCGATGAAGTTGCCAATTGAAGCCGTGCAGTATCCCAACAGGGAGGCCGGCGACCCGATCGCTTCAACTGCACTGGTCACTTCGTTGATCGTGTTTTGCCTGGCCTATTCGCTGGTCGGAGTCACTCGCCTTACCACAGGCGGGATGGAATTGTTGGTGGGCGATACGATTCCCAATCGAATGATTCAAATGTCCTACCATGACTCGTTGTTTTCTTTCAACTTTGCCAACACCGTATTGAGTAACTGGTGGGCGCTGTTGGCGCTGAAAGTCGGCACAGCTGCGGTGACCATCTTTGAATTGTTTGCGCCGGTTTGTCTGATCAGTCGCAAATTTCGTTGGCTGTTTCTGGCAGTCATGCCGGGGTTCCATATCGGTGCAATCGTGCTGTTCAAGATCGACTTTATCGAGAACATCATTGTGATGGGAATTCTGCTGACGGGCTTTACTGGTTGGCTGGCGTCACACCATTGGAGTCGTCTGAACCAGAATCAACTTGCCTTGCGCCAAAACAGGTACAACAGCGCGCCGTAAATGGAAATCGGAATTCCTTCAGCCGCCGTCCAGTACCAAGGCATTCCAGCATCCAGATCCACCAGAAAAATGGTCAATCCCAGACCCACATGAATCAGCGCCACCGGTCCGATGAGCGACCAATGACGGCGCGGCGCGATCGAGATCAGCATCAGGACCAGACCGTGCATGCCATAGAGCAATGAGCAGGATCGAGCCAGATATTCAGTGATCGGTTGATCGGAAAGATCGCCCATGTTGAACCAACCATGGATCCAGGACATGGTTTCGAATGGCAGAATCGCCATCGGCAGAGCCACGATCAAAATGGCTGCATTCACTCTCAGCATTAACGTCAGAATCTTTTCGGCGCTCACGTTGGCAGTCTCGCTTTAGCTGAGTCAGGGGAAGAACCAATTAACTGGATCGCTAGTTTCGAGCATACTCGCGTCGCGAATTGCCGTCGTTCTGATTGCTCAATTTGGGAGTCTCGACTTTGTATTTGATGTTGGCTTCACCCAGCAAGTCTCCCAACCGTGTCCTCAATTCTTCATTGATTTCCAGTTTGATTTTGTGACTTTGGGCGCGGACAACGGTGCCGTCCAACAGGCGTAAATTCAGTTCCAGATCGCGTTCGCCGGGATAGCCTCGCACGACCTCGTGGACTTTCGTCAGAATTTCGTCTCCGTGTTTGCGCTGATCAATAAACAATCGAATGCCCGAGGTATAAATTTGCCCCAACTCTTCCAAAGGACTGACCTTGTTGACGATCAAGTTGGCTTCGTCGCCGCCACGCTTGTCGATAACGCCCTCGATCAACACAATCGAATCAGACTGGATCAGGTGGCCTTGATCGGCAAACTCGCCCGGCCATTGAATGCAGCGAACGGAACCCTCCATGTCTTCCAGGTCAAACATGACATAGCGAGTCGGATCGTTGGGTCCTCGAACCTTCTTGATATTGGAATGTTTGACGGCCGATATCATGCCGCCCATGATAACATTGTCACGATCACGAGTGGGTTCCAGCGCGTTCGTTTGATGGGTGCAATATTCGGCCAGTTGTTTGGCATGTTGTGCCAAAGGGTGGCTGGTCAGGTAAAAGCCCAGCACTTCTTTTTCACAGGAAAGAAGTTCGCGTTCTTCCATCTCGGGAATATCCGGGAGTGTCGAGTTCACCTGTTCTTCGGATTCTTCTGCGAAATCTCCAAACAGGCTTTTTTGACCGCTCTTTCTGTCTGCGTGCGCCGCGACACCGGACTGGATGGCTCGATCAAGCGTCGCCAATAGTTGTGAACGACGAGCCCCGAAACAATCCATCGCCCCGGCTTTGATCAGCGTTTCGATCGAGGACCGGTTGCATTGGGATGTTTCCACTCGTTCGCAAAAATCAAACAAGTCCTTGTAAGGTCCGCCAGTTTCCCTGTGACGCACGATTGCTTCGGCCGCACTGCCACCACAACCCTTGATGGCCGACAAAGCAAACTGAATCTTGCCACCGCTGACGGTGAACAGAACGCCCGAGTTGTTGACGCCTGGCGGAACCACTTCGATCCCCATGCGGTTGCAATCTTCGATATGTTCAACCACCGAGTCCTTGCGGGCAAAATTTCGCCCGGGAATATCGCCTGTCAGCAAAGCCGCCATGAACTCCAGCGGATAGTGTGCCTTCAGGTAAGCCGTTTGGTAGGCAATCAGTGCATAGGCTGTGGAGTGAGATCGATTGAAACCGTACCCGGCGAACTTGATAATCATGTTCCAGAATTCTTCGGCAACGTTTTTCGAGAGCCCGTTCTCGACCGCTCCCGTCACAAACTGCTGATGATTCTCGGCGATCATGGACTCTTTTTTCTTACTGATCGCCTTGATACAGGTATACGCAGCGGCCAGCGGAATGTTGCCCAGCCGGTTCAAAATCTGCATCACCTGTTCCTGATAGACCATCACCCCATGAGTGACTTCCAGAACCTCCTTCAAGACATCATGTTTGTAATCGGCCGGTTTTCGCCCAAGTTTGACATCGACATATTGCTGAACCATGCCGCCTTCCAGAGGGCCCGGTCGGTACATCGCCAGTGTCGCGATAATGTCGCCAAAATGATCCGGCTTCATCTTCTGCAGCAAGTCCCGAATGCCGCCGCTTTCCAGTTGAAACACTCCCTTGGTTTCGCCCCGCTGAAACAATGCGTAGGTTTCTTTGTCGTCCAGTGGCAAGGTCAACAGGTCCAGCCGCTGTTTAGTGGTTTGTTCGATGATGTCCACCGCGCCGCTGAGGATCGTCAAGTTCCCAAGGCCAAGAAAGTCCATTTTGAGCAGACCGGCTGCTTCGACATCTCCCATTGACCATTGCGTGATCACATCTTCTTTGCCTGAGACTCGGCCCAGCGGAACGTACTCGGTCAGCGGCTTGTCGCCGATCACGACCGCTGCCGCATGAGTTCCGACATTGCGTGCGAGCCCTTCGAGCTTCTGCGCGAAATCCAGCAGTTCGCGAACTTCAGGATTTTTTTCGTAAGCCTGTCCCAGTTCGGCGCTCTCTTCAATCGCTTCTTTCAGGCTGATTCCCAGTTTGTCGGGAACCATGCCGGTGATTTGGTTTACCTGCGTCAAGGGAATTCCCAGAGCGCGGCCCACGTCCTTGATCGCGGCTCGAGCCGCCATGGTGCCGAAGGTTCCGATTTGCGCGACGCTATCGGAGCCATAAGTTTCCTTGACGTAATCAATAATTTCGGCGCGGCGGTTTTTGCAGAAGTCGATATCAATATCGGGTGCTTCCAGCCGATTCTCATCAAGGAATCGCTCGAACAGCAAATCGTATTTGATCGGACAAACGTGACTGAGATAAAGTGCGTAACAAACCAGCGCTCCAACACCGCTTCCACGAGCCGTCGCCGGAATACCTCGGTCGCGTGCTTCGCGAACAAAGTCCCAGACGATCAGAAAATAGTTTGGAAAACCCAGCTTGTTGATCACGCCGATTTCTCGATCCAATCGCTTCACGACAACGTCGGATAACTCGCCGGCAGGCAACATGGTCTCGTCGCCCCGGTAGCGTTCCTTGAGTCCCTCGACGCACAATTCGCGAAGATACTCTCCCGGTGTCTGCTTGGCAGGAACGTCGTAAATCGGAAAGTGCCGTTGGCCAAGTTCCAGTTCGATGTCCACGGAGTCGGCAATTTCCTGGCTGCGTTGAACCGCATCTTCCAGCCCTGGAAACTTGGCATACATTTCTGCTGGGGAACGCAAATAATATTGTTGGCCATCCATCCGCATCCGGTTGGAATCAGTACGAAAACGTCCGGTATTGATGCACAACATGACATCCTGAGCATCGGCATCTTCCGGATCGACATAATGACAATCGCTGGTCGCGACCAGCGGAATCCCAATCTGGTTGGCGATTTCCACCGAGGCTTTAAGGCAGATTTCCTGAATCTCCACACCGTTGTTCATGATCTCGATGAAATATCGATCTCCGAAAATCGACTCGAAACTTTGGGCAACCTTGATCGCCTCGGCGACCGAATCTTCGGCACCATTTCCACCCCGCAAGATAGCTC
>CAZOXC010000206.1:0-6094 GCA_964583205.1 uncultured Pirellulaceae bacterium
GTAGTACAAGACTCGATGTGCATGCCCACCCAAAAAGCGACTGCCAAAGACGACATCCGCTTTTCCTTCGATGATTGGTTTGATTAGTCTGGTGTATTCCTTTGGATCGTATTCCAGATCCGCATCCTGAATGATAATGATATCGCCGGTAGCAATTTTGAAACCCGTCGTAATCGCCGCCCCTTTACCCTGGTTGGATTCGTGCTCGACGACACGTATGCGATTACGGGTGTCCGAAAATATTGTGACGATGTCGTTGGCAATCGAAACACTTCCGTCCGAACTGCCATCGTCGACAAGGATAATTTCCTTGTTCACTGGAACATCGGCGACTTGCTGGACCAGTTTTCTGAGTGTTTCACTCTCGTTGTAAATGGGGATGATCACTGAAAGCAGACTGTCTTCCGGGATTGCATAGATCCCGAGGTTCGCGCATGCGATCTCACCAAGCTCTCTCTTGTGTAATTCAAACCATTCCTGAGTCCAGGGTGTCAGTTTTCTGGATGGTGCGTCCAGCATATCTAATTCAAAATTCTTGTTGATCACTTCGCTTTGGTCCAAGCCTTTAAAATTTTTTCAATCCAGTCACATTTTCAGAGAAAGTGGGCATTCGCCAATTATCATCAATTTTATTTGGCGAGTTATTCAAACGGAACAAAAAAAACGTAAGTGTTAACAAATGGCGTCGATTTTGAATCGAAAGAGACTTTGAATCCAAATGCGAGATAGCCAACCCCCCCCATTGATTCGCAAATTCATGGTCGTTTTTTTGGTCAGTTTTTGCATTAAAGCGATTGTACTGATTTTGACTGAACCCGCGGGCAGAGACTCATGGGAATTAGGCCGGATCGCTGATTATATTGCTCAGGGGAAAGGTTACATCAGTCCGTTTGGCTACGAACGCGAGGACGATTATTGCATACATTTTGCTCCAGCGATTCCTGCCTACCTGGCTGGATTGCAGGTCTGCACTGGGTCGAGACAAGGGAGTCAGGCGGCGGCCGCATGGATAAACGTGATTCTATCCTCGTTGACCGCCGTGCTGATGGTACGCCTGGGGATGCTTCTTTTTGACGAAAAGACAGGTTGGGCAGCCGGGATTTTGTATGCTTTTTGCCCGGCGAGCTGCAATTTCGTCGCGTCCTCGTGGAGCGCCACGGTGTTGGCATTGGCAGGGATTGTCTGGCTGATTCTGGCAACTCGATTACGCGATATGCCCACATTCTGGCGCATCGCCGGCTTTGGTGCCGCGACTGGTGTTCTAGCTTTAATCGATACTCCGTTCCTGTTAGTCGCACCGGTCGCCGTACTGGCAGCTGTTGTCCCTTCTAAAAAAATCACACGGATAGCCGGCGGCAGCGTTTTGGCATTGTTTGCATTTGCAATTGTTATTTCGCCCTGGCTGTATCGTTGTTGGGAAGTTACCGATGGCAAACTGCTTCCGATTCGAGGCAATTTTGGAATGGAGCTTTGGGTGGGAAACCATCCCGGCGTTGAACTTCCTCGTTCAAATACAACAAAAACTTTTCATCCATTCAGTGATCCGTCGGAGAAAGCGATCATGCAACGTATGGGCGAGGTTGAATACAACCAGTACTGCCTTGAACGAGCCAAGGATTGGATCTCGAACAATCCTGATACGTTTTACGAATTGATTCCGATTCGAATGGCCTCGTATTGGCTTGGAGACTCGATCAGATCGACGGATTCCGATCCATTGATCAGAATCGTGAAAATTCTGTTGCAGGGTATACCACTGCTGCTTGCGTTGATCGGATTGGGATTGGCAATGCGTGATCGGCGGCAAGTGTTGTTGCTTGTGGCTTGTTTGATACTGGTGCCTTTGCCGCACTACATTACGCATGCTGGGTGGACGCGTTACCGGCTTCCGTTGGATCCAGTGATCTACTTGCTGGCCGCTTACGCGATTGTGTCGATTTTGGGAACGTTCAAACGAACTCGCGGATGGTTTGATTGAGACGATCAACCACATGGCCAAGTTAAGGATGAAGCAATTGTCCAGAATGAATACGTAACCTTCAAAAGTGAGATCGCGATTCAGTTTCAACAACAAATGGGACTCTTCCATTTGAACGCTGCGGCTTTTCTATTCAAACCTTTGTTTGGACTTTGATTCGACAATATAGTCAAACAGACCGTCAATCACTGAGGCGTCGGTAAACGGGTTTTGAAAAACGGCCCGCAACCAGAGTTGACTCTTGTACCGAACCTTGGAGAGATAAACGCCCGCTTCGTCATGGATTAATCGGTGCATACGCTCATTTAATTTGTCATATTCGTTGGCCGAAATTTCAGGCGGGCAAAACCGGAAACAGATGATTGCACTTTCTGGTAAGCCAACGGATTCCATATAGTCAAGTTCGCTGACCAACTGATCGACTCTATCTGCCAACTCGATCCAGGATTCGATCATCTTGCCATACGCGCTGAGCCCAATATGTTTGAGAGAAAGCCAGAGTTTAAGAACCTCTGCGGGGCGCGACCCCTGAACACCAATTTCTGAACGATCCGTAAACGACTGCGACTCTTGCAAATACGTAAAGTTGATCCGGAAGTTCGATTGCATTCGTTGCCAGTCGCGGAACATTACCAGCGAACTGCTGAGTGCTACCAACAGCAACTTTTGTGGACAAAATGTAATGGAGTCTGCCTGCTCAATACCGGACAGTCGGTGTTTGTACTTCTTCGAAAACTGCAGCCCGCCGCCCCAGGCTGCATCAACGTGAAACCAAAGTCCATTCTTCCATGCGATGGCCCCAATTTCAGGCAACGGATCAATGTTGCCGGTCACCGTTGTCCCAGCTGTCGCCACCACACAAAAAGGAGTTTTTCCGGCAGCGATCGCAGTGTTGATTTGGTTTTGCAGATCGTCAACATCCATTTGTGAATTGTCAGTGGTGGAAACTTTAATCAGCCCGTCGGTTCCCAAACCAAGAAGCATAGCGTTCTTTTCAATCGACGCGTGCGCGGCTTCTGAAGCGAGAATGCAGGGTGCGTTTATACCGTGTAAGCCGCATTCTTTCGAATCGCCAAGGATCGTATTTCTTGCAACCGCCAATGCGTGCAGATTAGACAGACTTCCGCCGGTGGCGATTGAACCTCCCGATGATTCTGGCAATCCAAAAAACAAGGCCAACTGTTTTGAAAGTTCTTCTTCCAAAATCGAAAAGGCAGGAGAAAGCTCCAATCCAATCATGTTGTTGTTAAGCGATGATGCCGCAAAATCTCCAATCGCTGACATCGCGGTGGGGAACGCGCCCATATGACCCAGGAATTTTGGCGACTCCGTGTTAATAGCACCATCCAACAATGAACCAAATTGTTGAAACAGTTCTTCGTCATCGACGGGAAACGAATTCAAAGCCGTGTTAGCAAAATTCTCATTGGGGTCACGGTTGAAACTTCTCGTACCTGCTTCCGATCGCAGTTGCAGGACCAGGTCTGTCATGCGATTGGTCAGGTCGCGAACCTCGTTCAAGTTGCTTCCGTCCGGTGCAACGAAGGATGTGTTTCGTTTGTTAGTATCTGCGATCGTCATGCAGTACAATTAAGACAATGCTTGGGTTAGAGTCAACAACGAAAAGTGCAGAGTCCGCTTGAACTGAAAAAACGTTAGAAATAACAAGGCGATTGTCTCTATGACAATGTGGGACCCAAAACTAGAAAAAGGCAAAATTCCGCTTCATGAATCTATCGTCGAAGCGCTTTCTCGAGACATAGATGCAGGCATTCTAAAGCCGGGTGATCGGCTGCCTACTCATCGCAAGCTTGCAGAACAACTTGGAGTTTCGCTGGGCACTGTTACAAAAGCGTTGAACGTTGCGACGGCACGAGGAATGATACATGGTGAAACGGGCCGCGGTACTTTTATTGGTAGTTCTGCCGTCCGCGGTTTCGGCGTCGTCGGAAATAACGAACGCAAGTTGATCGACATGTCTCGCACATGGCCGCTGAACGCTCTTGATCCTGACATCGGCTTTGCCTTGCGAGCGATTGAAAAATCACCTGAGCGACAACAGCTTCTTCAGTACCAGGACAACTTTGGAATGGACAGGCATCGACGGGCTGGCGTTCAATGGATATCGAAGCTCGGACTTGATGTAGAACCTGAACAAGTCGTGATCTGTGCAGGTGTTCAGCATTCGATTGTGGTTGCCCTTTCGTCGCTGGCAAATCCTGGTGACATAGTAATGGCAGAAGAGTTGACCTATCCCGGATTTAAAGCAGCCGCTCAATTATTGCATCTGCGTGTTGTTGGTCTGTCCATGGATTCGGAAGGAATAGAACCAGCGGCCTTTGAAGCAGCGTGCAAACAAGGCAAGTCACGAGTCCTATATTGCACGCCCACCATCCAAAATCCTACGGCCGCCACAATGTCGTCGGAACGCCGAAGGGAGATTGTGCGAATCGCGTCAACTTACGGTGTTTCAATTATAGAAGATGATGTCCATCGCATGTTGGCTACCGATCCACCACCTTCTCTTGCTGCTTTGTATCCGGAGAACACTTATTACATCGCCGGTATATCGAAAGCGGTTTGTGGTGCATTGCGAATCGCGTTTCTGGTTCCCCCGGTGGAATCCGTTGGGATGTTGGCAGAACATGTTTGGGCGACAACCTGGATGTCATCTCCGCTAACCGCAGAAGTTGTAAGCCGATGGATTGAGGACGGTACTGCGGACGCAACGGTGTTGAGAAAAAAGAATGAAGCGAGTCGAAGAATCAAATTGGCTCGGAAGATTCTGTTCAATTATCCGTTTCGATCTTCCGAAGCGGGCTATCACATTTGGATTGAGCTCCCCAATAAATGGCGCCCCGATTTGTTTGCACGGGAAGCAGTCAGACGCGGAGTCTGTGTTTCTCCTCCTGAGGCGTTTAAGGTATCGCATGACGATCAAGTAAATTCCATTCGCGTTTGTCTTAGTTCACCTTGGGACGTGGAAGCTTTGAAATTGGGCCTTCGACGGCTGCGCGATACGCTGGATGCCTCGCCAGGTTACGGGCCGATCCTTGTTTGATACGCGGTAGAAACGCAACGCGTCTTACGCTTGTGTTAGCACCGATTCAATACAGCATTCGTTCACTTTAAATTGGACGCCGTAAAACGAACTCGATACAATCTAACTCCAAATACAAAACTCGGGAAACAAGCCGCCTTCTTGCTACGTGACATAGTTCAACAACGTTATTCGGCTATGAAAATGAGAACCAAAATCAGCTTGATAGTAGCATCAGTTGTTGCCTTGTTTGCATCATGCAATCAAAATTCCAGCAACCTGCAGAATGCGCCAACCTCTTCCGCGCCAGACTCTTCCGAACAGGGTCTTATTGGATCACCATTCGATTTGGATGACACTACGTTTTATTCTGCCGTGGAGCCCTTTGACGATCCTGGGGGATTGAGAATTGCTGGCCCGAACAGTTCGGAACGCATCCGTGCTTGTACTTCGATCAATGGCTTGTCGATTGCTGAGCTAGAAGAATTGATGCGACCTGGCCAGAGGGATGAACGAACTTCCAAAGAAGGGTTTCTCGGCCCAGAGGAGCGGCTACTTGACGTGCTTGCGGCGGACAACGATTTGGTAAATGGAATGGGCTTATCGCACCGTGATTTGGCAATTCCTCTGTTGCAAATATGTCAGCGTGTAAACGGGCGACTCAACGAAGGAGACGATTTTGAATTTGATCATGCAAATATTCGTTGGCGTGTCGAATGTACAGTATTCATGGGGTCCCAACTCTCACCCTTCAACGATCAAACTAAAGCTAGTATCGACTACACGTTGACGAACCTTGAAAACGGTGAAAGCGTTAGCTTCTCAGGGCTTGTGCCATTGATGATCGAGCGCTACGGCTTCTACGAGGGACATGGCACTCCTTATCGCGTTGAGCCTACAGACATTGCTAGGGTTCTAGGGCTAACGAAATAAAACGGCGAATAACTCAGAACCCTTGGCCGATTAAATACGCGGATTTCGAAAACTAGAATTTCTGTTTTGAAACCTGCACGTCATCCATGAAAAGGATCGTTTCTTTAACGCATGCCGAGATCCCAACTTCCAGCGAATCGTAA
>CAZOXC010000207.1:0-6062 GCA_964583205.1 uncultured Pirellulaceae bacterium
ATATCCAAAACCCCGCCACGCTCCGCCGCTTGATCGTCGAGCTGATCGACACCGAAAACTGGTCCAGCATGCAAGCCGATATCAAAGGCGATATCTACGAAGGCTTGCTGGGCAAAAGCGGAGGGGGAACACTAATTGGCACTAATCTTCACTAATAAGGACTGGGTAATTCGCTGCTTTCCTGGCTCAGAAAATTAGTGTCGATCAGTGAAGATTAGTGTTCTTTTGCAATCAACTTGCGGCGGTCTTCTGGAAGAAATAAAGCAGAGAGAAAAAAGAGGACGCAGCGCTGCGTCCCCTTTTTATTTCCCGACAGCGAGCGCGCTGGTCACCGCGCTGCGGTTCTGACATCGCTGATTGCCAGTTGTAAGAATAACGAGGTTGAGCCATGGGCCTACCTGAAAGAGGTCTTCACCCGTCTCGCCTACCGACCAACTTGCAAAGCTCCTCCCCGACCGCTGGCTAAGTGCAAACCCCAGCCTCCGCTGGGAAATCGCCAAAACCCGACGCGACGAGCGATACAACTGACCTGCGCTTACACCGGCGCTTACATTTAATTTGGGTCGTCTTCCTGCTCGCTATGCAATTTGAGATACTCTTGCACTTTTTCGCGACGTTTAATGCGTTGTTTAGCCTCTTCAGCTTGAAACCATCGAATTAAAGTCGATGAATTTTCTAGAATCGGCCCCATTAATTTATCATATTGTTCGTGTTGTTCACGGGTCAGCTCGTTCATTATTTGACTCTTCGCATCTTCGCGCATTTTAATGAGTTTTTCCCTCATCTTCCTTGCTTCGTTTTCCATTTCTTCGTCGAGAGTTGCTGCGAGCGCCTTGATTTTGGATTCTTGTAATTCGGACAGTTGCAAATCGCGAATTCGTAATACCGAAAAGGTTGAGTCCAATTGCGGATGGAGGTTCTTTTGCATCTCAAGTTGGCTTAATCTCTCGAATTGATGAGGCAACAACTCGGATTCAATCTGTTTTCGTTTTTCGTCAATAACCGGCTCAAACTTTCTTGCGGCAAGCGCCCATCGTTCGCGTTGGTCATCTAAACCCGTAGCAGCCCGAATTTCATTTCGATATTTTATGTTTAATTCGTTGATCTCATGTTGAAGTAAAGCCAACCGCTGGAGCTACTCATCAGTCAAACCTGCATCCGTCTCAAACCCTGGGATATTCAAGATTCTCTCTACGTTGGACTTGCTTGATGCAAATTTTATAAAAGGGTCAGTCATTTCATTCTCCTGGCTCATTAAAATTGAACAGAAAACGACCTTACAAATCAAAATCATAAACAATCTCATATGCTGCCAATTCGGGGAGAAGTCGTAAAATCGGAAATTTGGCTGTGCGGAATTATTGCGTTTTGGAGTTCATCGATGCGCGTTTACAATTTGAACTCGACCCGGATAGGCAGCCAAAGCGGCCTCCAGGCATTCCATAGCTGCTGCCAGATCCTGCTGATTCAGCACATATGCGATACGAACTTCGTCCCTGCCGAGTCCTTCGGTGGCGTAAAATCCGGCGGCGGGGGCCATCATGACAGTCGCACCTTGATGTTCGAAATCTTCAAGGATCCAGCGACAAAACTTTTCGGTGTCATCAACCGGCAAGCGAACCATGGCATAGAATGCACCGTTGACCTGCGGACACTGGACGCCCTCAATATTATCAAGCGTCGCTTTGAGCAAATCGCGCCGCGCCGAATATTCTTCTACTACTCCGGCGTAGTAACTGGGCGGCAACTGATACATCGCCGTGGCACCGATTTGACCAAGCGTCGGTGGCGACAATCTGGCTTGAGCCTGTTTCACCAAAACCGACATCAACTCGTCGTTGCGTGAGATCACACAACCGATTCGTGCACCACAAGCGGAAAAGCGTTTGGAAATCGAATCAACGATCACAACATTCTGTTCGATTCCGGTCAGCGAAAGACAACTTGAATGAGCTGCCCCACAGTAAACAAATTCGCGGTAGACTTCATCGGCGATAATGAACAAGTCATGTTTTTTGGCAAGTTCCTTCAAACGTTCCATGGCCTCTTTCGGATACAACACGCCCGTCGGATTGCCAGGATTGCAAATCAAAATCGCTTTGGTTCGATCCGTGATCTTCGCTTCAAATTCTTCGATTGAAGGCAGAGCAAAATCATCTTCGATTCGCGAAGTGACTGGAACAACCGTGGCATCTTTCGCCAGCGAAAACGAAAGATAGTTCGCGTAGAAAGGCTCGGGCACGATCACCTCATCGCCTGGGTTCATCAAAGCCACGAACACGAATGACAGGGCCTCTGAAGCACCCGTGGTAACCATCACTTGATTTTCTGCCAATTCATGACCCAATCGACTGTAGTAACCACGAATCTGCTCGCGCAAAGGTGCGATGCCAGCCGTGGGACTGTAGGCAACCACTTCCAGATTGGCGTCAGAAATCGCTTGAAAAAAAGCGGGCGGTGTCGGTATATCAGGTTGCCCGATATTCAAATGATAAACTTTGGTTCCCCGTTCCTTCGCAGCATCGGCAAAGGGAACAAGTTTTCGAATGGGTGAAGCTGGAA
Source organism: uncultured Pirellulaceae bacterium (assembly GCA_964583205.1). Taxonomy (GTDB): domain Bacteria; phylum Planctomycetota; class Planctomycetia; order Pirellulales; family Pirellulaceae; genus CALMEE01. The sequence goes on from CAZOXC010000207.1 coordinate 2,563, forward strand.
TTCGACAGGATCGATCCGAGAATTTTGGCATAGTTCAAGCCTTAATGTTTCGTGGTGCCGGCAAATCGGCCGTTTAGCTGGAGTGTATTCGAATGCTGATTTTAGTTGCGGGCTCAGCTGGAATTTCAGTATATTCCGGCCGAAAACAGACACAACATGCTCGCATGTCGGATTTGAGTTTACTCGGGTTCATGACAGAAAAGCTTCTGTTCGAAATACAGTTTACCGAGAAATCAGTTCCTGCAAAACGGCCTGCCTGCCTTACATCTTCCAGCGGCCCAGAGTGGCCGTCAAAGTCAGCTGCTCTTCGCCTCGCTTGATGACGACCTCGATTTCATCACCCACGAAACACTTTGAGACCGCTGCCCGGAAGTCGCCGCCGACCTCGACGGTTTCACCATTGAATGCGATCACTTGATCGTCGGCTTGCAACCCGGCGGCTTCTGCGCCGGTACCCGCGATCACTTCCGTCAGCACACAAGGTCCCTCGCCAACGTTATAACGGACACCAAAAAAACCACCTCGCCGATAATCCAAATCGCTTCCCTGGAACTTCTCGGCCAGCTTGTCTTTCCCTGCTGTACTGATTCGAGTCCCGATCAGCCCCAACTTGTCCAAAGTGAGTTTACCGGCTTGTTCAATGCACTCGTCATCCACCGGAACATAGCGTAATTCGACAGTCTGCAATCGCTCTGAAGCGGTCAACAACACATCGATCGCCGAGTTATCCAGGTCGGCATTTTCCAATTCAATTGTATGCAGGTATTCCAGAGCAACGAACGATTTCAAAATCTCCTTATCGACCTGGTCCGATATGATTTCCAAAAACGCCAATCGAGGACACCTGGCAATGTACTTGAGGTCGCGGACACTGCCTTTCCAACCTTCACCAATGGTCACCGAGGTCACACTGTACACCACTTGTTCGTTTTCCGAGTAAGTGCTGGTCTGAACTTCCGCGCCCATTTCCTCCAGTCGTCTTTGAACCACCAACTGGATACGAGGCTCGACCATTTCAATGACTGATTCGGCCGCCGTCTTCACTCGGCGATTGTCTGACATTGCCAAGCGTTCCAGCGCCGAGACTGCCTCAACGGCAGCTTCCGGCGACGACCCCGTACCAATCTTTTTCAGAATCTGGAAAGCCCTGACATTTGCTTCGTTGTTGTTCGATTGCGCAACCACTTCCAGAGCTTCGATAACATCCCTGCCCTCTTTGATCAACTTGCGAGTCGCTTGATTCCGCACCTCATAAGAATCGTCACTCAATTGTTGAATCAATTCATCGATCTGTTGTTCCTGGCCGTAGCCAGTCTGCAAACTGACACTTGCACAGCTCAACACTGCGTTAATCAGAAAACAGCTACAGAAAATTCGAAACAACATCAGCGTTCGTCAACTTACGAAAAATCAGCGTCTCAGCGGTCTAACTCGACTGCCGATCGTCTTGCCTGCTTTTTATTGTACCGAATTCCGGCGTCGAAACGAATCGAAGCGGATCCCTGTTTTAAATAGCGCCGGGGCCGCGAGTTTCATGTTTGGTGTCGATCACATCTGCCAGCGGCAATACAAACACCTTTCCGTCGCCGTCGTTACCTCGAATGCCCGTCCGAGCGACTCGACAAATGATTTCCAGAGTGCGTTCCAGAAAATCGTCGTTGATGGCAATTTCCAGTGTGATTTTTCTTAAAATGTTGCTGGAAACTTCCTGTCCTCGAAAAATTGGAACTCGGTCCGGCCGACGAGCATACTCTTGGGAATCGCAGATCGTTATCCTGTCCACCCCCGCTTCAGCCAACGCTTCTTTGAGCGCCCGCAGCTTGGTAGGTTGTATGATAGCAATTACGAGTTTCATGCAAGTTTCCAGTTCTGGCTTTTGAACATCAGCAAGTAGTTTATCCCAATGATCAATGATGTACTTGCGTTGTATAAACATCAGATCGAGTTGAACAGCCTGCGTGCTGAATCGCTGGGAAATGCAGGCGGCTTCAGTGGAGCGCGAATCTGGAAAATCACTACGGGCTCCGCCACCTATTGCTTGCGGGCCTGGCCCAGCCATTCTTCGCCAACACAACAGCGAACTCGCTTGACCTGGATTCATCAAGTTCTAACCACAGCGAAAAACAACGGCTGCGATTTTCTGGCCTGCCCGTTGCTCTCCGACAATCACCGTTCACTGGAAAGCCATCAATCAACCTTCTGGCAACTTGAGCCATGGATGCCTGGCGAGGCAAATTATTGGACGAAGCCCTCGCAGAACAAACTGCAATCGGCAATGCAATCTCTGGCCAGGTTTCATCTGGCAACCAGCGAGTTGACCAAGGGCACCGAGACATGCCCGGCGATCGCAGAAAGGCGACAAGCCATTCAAGAACTTTTGAACGGTGGGTTCGTGAAGCTGATCGAGACCGCCAAACGAATGGCGGATCCGGTTTGGCAGGATCTGATCTCTCGAATGGAAACGCAGTTCGCAAAACGAGCGGACGAAGTGCTTGAAAAATTGAACCAGGCCCAATCTTTGTCCGTAAAGTTAGTACCGGCAATCCGGGATATCTGGCACGATCATGTGCTGTTTGGTTGCCGGCAGCACAGCACCACAAACCGCACGGATGATGGCGGGACTGACAACGAACAAGTCACTGGGTTTATTGATTTTGGGGCCATGCGATTCGACTCACGCTCTGTCGATGTTGCTCGTCTGGCGGGAAGTTTGACCGAAGGTCAGTTTTGCGAAAGTCGACCGGCAGCAGGTTCCACTTCGCGAGAATTATTACAAAGCTGCTCGCCAGCCATCGAATATTACAATTCGTTTTATCAGCTTGAAGAGCACGAAACCCGATTGCTGGACGTTTTGAGAACCTCGACCGATTTATTGTCTCCGCTCAACTGGCTCAAGTGGATTTATTCCGAGCAACGAGAATTCGCAGAACCGGATCAAATTGTTGTGCGAGTCGACCGGTTTTTGCGTCGACTGGAAAGCGAGGGTTGAATTAGCGCAACTTCGACAATTATGATAAAACAGTAGTAGACAGGTAACCAACTTCAGAACATCCGGACTCAAAACCGAATCCTGGCTGCCTTTCGACAACGCACCTCACCACCGGCCGAATCTTCAAGGGCTCACATGCCAAAACGCAAACGCAAAAACATTATCGGTTTATTTATCGGCGGAATCATCGGCGGAATGGTCGCCGGTATTCTGTTCTGGTACTTCAACTTGCCGACTGATCAAGACAATGGATCGCAAGCCTCGAATGGCTCGGGAACCAGCGACGTCAATCTGGCGTTACCGCAAACCGAAGATAAAGACTGGACGAAAATCGACGACGCTACTCAGGATGGCTGGGACACCGAGGTCTTCAATGAAAAGGCGGGCAAGCAGTTCAAAAAGTTGGGCAACCTGGTTACCGGGTCATCCCCAATCACCGCCGATGACTTTGACAGCCTGCTGGCCAGCGAATTTCAATCGACCACTTTAATGCCGGGCAATTTGTCTGAGG
>CAZOXC010000208.1:0-6058 GCA_964583205.1 uncultured Pirellulaceae bacterium
TGGCGTCGAGGTCTTCGTGCTGGAAGGGGATTTCGGCGATCAGGTTGATCAGGCCAATGAGGCTTTCCGCGGGTAGCTGGAGCTGCGTGTAGTTCTTATTGAGGACGCCTTTGAGTTTTGGGTTTTCCTTTTCGACTTCGGCGAGGGCGTCGTCGATCAGTTTGCCGATGGAAGTGATTTTGTATTTCTTCTTTTTGCCGTTTACGACGGTGATCTCGGTGCCGGAGGCGAGTGGTGCGCTTTCCTGGATCGTTTTCCAGCGAGCGAGAGCTGGTACCCAAAAGACGTTTTCTTCAACGTAGTAATCGCGAACTTCAAGTTCCGCTCGGATTTCTTCTGCGTAGGCTTCGTCGCCGTCGTAGTCGTCGGGATCGAGGTAGTAGTCGTCTTTCTTGTCGCGGAGTCTGGCTTCAACTTGTTGCTGACGAATCTCGAATGCATCGGAAACGTACTTGAGAAAGATCAAGCCAAGAACAGCATGCTTATAGACGGCCGCGTCAAGGTTGGATCGGAGTTTATCGGCTGCAGTCCAGAGTTTATTGTCCAGGTCCTTCAGGAACTTTTTAGAATCTGTTGCCATAACTTATGCGCTATCAAAGCCTTGCTCGGAGCTGTTTTCTTTGGCGATTTTCGGTAAATCGGAGAACTCAGCGGTCCTCCATCAAACTGGCGGCTTCTCGTGTCCAATTCTATTTTCCGGATTTTGCCGCGAATGGGTAGCCTTGAGGTGTTGCACCCAACGTATTTGAGTTGCACAGCGTTGAATTGATCTGCACAATCTCAATATGCATCATGGGAAAAAGTCGAATACTTTTCACGCCCCTCGCTTGGCTTTCACTGATTCCATAAGGATTTAGAAAGTGGCTCGGATTGAAGATAACTTGGTCAGTCTTGAAGAATGTCTCGAAAAACCAGTCGATTCGCCGGCAAAATTGCACCTGTGTCTGGTTGATTCGATAACGAGCATCGATCGGTTGATCAAGCATTCTGATGCGAGATGTCCGGCTGAAACTGAAGCATTCGCCATCTTTGAATTAGCCAATTCCCTGGCTTCGCTCAATGACCGCTCGATATTTCAGCCCTTTGTCCACAAAACGCAAAATGAACGTGCAAAATACCTGGGACGGCATGCGTACTGTTGGCACATTTTGGTAAATGAGCTCGTTTTAGAAATCGCCCCACGTATCGAGCAGTGGGCATTGCTCAATAGCGAAGAAATAATTAAGGCTGCGGTTCTTCCAGTAAACCCGCAAATCAAGCGGATGTTCAAGTTTTCGAAAGACACGTTTTTGGACGGTGAAAGATTAATTTTTGCTATTCGAACAGCAAACCAAAAGTTTTGCGAATTTGCCTCAGCAGGATTCGCTGGAGTTCTCGAAGATCCAGTCACCAGCAGTATTCCAGACTGGCAGTTTCTTTATGACAAGTTGATTGAAGAAAACGACTTGAACCTGTTGAACAATTCACAACGCCCAAAAGCAAAACGGAAAAAGTCAAACCCTGCCCCCAAGCCTTCAGATGAGCGTAAACGACAAGACGCATTGGTAGCAAACCTCTGGAAGCAATTTGCAATGGAATGCAAGCGCGAAGGGAAACGAGCTTTACGGGAAAATGCTGCAAAAGAATGGTTGAAAGCCCAAGATGACGTGGAATTTTTGACTGACGGCTTAGACGATCCTGCAGACGAAACTCAAATCGCGCGTGAAATCGAGTTAGCAATCAAAAGACACGACTCGCGTTTGGAAAACAAGTAAGAACTGAACCCAAACTTTGCACGTTGAATAATTTGGAATCCTGCATCCAAAATTTCTTTTCATTACACCATCGAGCGATTCAACGCAATTCTAACTGTATTTCGGCCCAAAATTCTCGAAAACATCTTGGAGCCGAAATTTGCGACTAGAACTTTACTCCTATCAATCAACTGAAACAGGAGTAAATCGTGAATCTAAGAAACTCAGGAACTCTGACCCGTTCTGAGGCAGCTGACTACTTGTCGATCAGCACAAGAACACTCGACTCGCTTGTTAAAACTAGCGAAATATCGAGAGCGAAAATTGGCCGGAGAGTAGTCTTTAGGCAAAGTGACCTAGACGATTATTTGGCTAGTTGTGTGGACGATGGACCGGCAAAAGCAGGTGATATCGATGCCTCGTAGTCGCAACATCAAACCTGCTTTCTTCAAAAACGAGCATTTGGCAGAATTGCCGTTTGAATCGAGATTGCTGTTCATCGGCCTCTGGACATTGGCCGACAAGTCCGGAAGGCTCGAGGATCGGCCGAAGCGAATCAAGATCGAGCTTTTTCCTGGCGATGACGTCGACATCGACTCAATATTGGACCAGCTTGCTGACTCCGATGGTGATTTTATTCAGCGATACTCTGTTGAAAACAAAAAGATCATCCAGGTCAACAACTGGGAACGACACCAAAATCCCCATCACCAAGAGAAAGCTTCAGAACTACCTGAATATTCCGAGTCAAATGAAATTGTTCGCGCCAACGCGCGAACCGATTCGAACCAAGGTGCGAACAAGACCAATACTGGTTCTGAGTCAGTCCTTCTGATTCCTGATCCCTTATTCCAGAATTCTGATTCCTTAAACACTGATATCCTGAAACCTGAAAGTGACAAGTCACAGTCGCGTTGTATTTCAGATATCGATTGTGTTGTGAACTATTATCAAAAATATCACCCTCGATCCAAGCCCGACAAAAAAGTACGCGGCAAGATAAAGGATCGCTTTGAAGACGGTTACAGTGTCGACGATTTGTTCGACGCAATTGATGGCTGCCACATATCTCCATTTCATTCTGGCGTAAATGACTCCGGATCAAAACACCAAACACTCGAGCTGATCGTTCGGAACTCTGATCAAGTCGCAAAGTTTGCGGAGCTAAAGCACAACCCGCCCCAGTCACTGTCAGAACTCGAAAGGCAAAATCGCTTGGCAACCGAAGAATTTGTGAATGATCATTCAATAAAGGGCGCAGGCAAATGAATGACAACGATAAACAAGTGTTTTCAGACTTAATCGATGCGATGGCCTCGGCGTTTCGGAAAGAGGCGAGCAAAGCGATGAAACACGGTTATTGGCTGGGACTACTCGACTTAACAATCGAACAAGTGGAAACAGCTATCGGAAATGCGATTAGGCAACACAAATACATGCCGTCAGTCGCCGATCTACGTGAATACGCCGGCATACCCGGGCCAGAAGAGATTGTCGCACTCGCATTCCAAGCATTAGATCATGCAACTGATCGTTACGAACCGGTTGACACAGTATCGTTTGACGACCCAGTATTGAATGCGACGGTTCGCAACCTTGGAGGTTGGCCAGCAATATTTCGGCAAGCACCGAACTTCCAAACATTCTTTCGTAAACGATTCGAAGATACGTACAAAATGTTCTTCAAGAAAGAACTCAACAGTGAACAAGTCAAACCACTTCCAGGTACACATGGAAAACAAGTGATTCACATAAAATCAAATGTTCCGGGAATCGAACAAATTGCAATCACACAGATTCCTGACGAGCCAGTTATTAGCACATTAGCAAGCTCGTTGACACTAAAACACCCAATTACAAATTTAAAAAAAAATTTCTAGGACCTCCCAATCCGAGTCAATTAAGTCGATCGGGTAAGCATTTTGAAATTCGGAACTATGGATAATTCAAACAAGGAAACGAATCGAAAGCAATTTGATTCGAATATGAAGGCGCTTCCAAAACTGCTTCTAAACAGCTCGGAAGTTTGTAGCGTCTTGGGCATTTGCAAGAACCGTCTCTGGACTCTGACCAAAGACGGAAGGATTCCCTGTGTTAGAATCGGTCAACGTACAATTCGATACAGGCTCTCGGATCTTGAAGACTGGGTGGAGTCTCAGCCAACTGATAACTAATCGCTAAACTTTCGATGGCAATCGGCAACTATCCAATAGTTGTTCAAGCTTGACCAAAGGAATCGAATATGGCATCTGTATACAAACGAGGCGGAAAGAGTAATCGAAACGGGTTCTACTATGCCGCCTGGTTTGATCATCGGGGCAAACGTCAGACAAAATGTACTCGGACGACTGACAAAGCCGATGCGCTGAGAATTGCCAACGAATTTGAATCGAAAGCGGCCTTGAGGCGTGAAGGGATAATCGACGAGACCCTCGAGTCAATCAACGCTCAAGCCAACCGATCCATTGAATCCCATCTCCAGGATTACCGATCGAAACTGATCGCCTCGCGTAGAACCGAAAGGCACATCCGGTCGACTATCAACTTTATCAACCAAGCCTGCAACCATGCTGGTTTTGCAAAGGCATCCGACATCTCTGTTGATGGTGTAAATTCCTATGCGGCTCAAATGGCCGAATTGGGAAGGGCGGCACGGACAATCCAAGCTCACTTGAATGCGATCACGGCCTTTACTCGCTGGCTAACCGAGACTCACAAGCTGCCCCGAAATCCCCTTGTGTCGATCAAAAAGCCCAACCCTAATTCTGATCGGCGAATTGAACGCAGGGTCCTTGGTAGGGAAGAATGGGCGGTGCTAGAACAGGCAACGCGCAATGGCCGTTCAATCCGCGGAATCAGCGGCTCAGAGCGGCGTTTACTGTACCTAACGGCTATCCAGACAGGTTTTCGCGCGAACGAACTCAGAAGCCTGAAACGCAACAACCTGTTTCTTTCATCTGACAAGCCGTACATCACTTGTAAAAGTGAATCCACGAAGAACTCGAAAGCTGCCAGACAATACGTAAGTTCCGAACTCGCTCAAGAGTTGGCGATTCACGCTCGCACAAAAACTCCTACGGCAAGTCTACTTAAAATGCCCGATGAAACCGATGTTGCAGAAATGCTTCGAGCTGACTTGGGCAGAGCCCGCAAGGCCTGGCTGGAGAACGCGAAGCACGATCCGGAAGAATTGGATCGTCGCAAAGAAAGTGACTTCTTGTTGGCTGAAAACCACGGTGGTGAAAAGTTGGACTTTCATGCATTGAGGCATACGTGCGGCGCCTGGCTGGCGAAGACCGGAGTTCATCCTAAGGTCGTTCAATCGGTCATGCGGCATTCATCGATTACGTTGACTATGGACACCTACGGGCATCTGTTCCCAGGCCAAGAGAGCGAAGCCATTGAGAAATTAGGATCGATGTTCGGTAATGACAGCATGGAATCTGCATTGGCCACTGGGACTGACCCCATCAAGGCTGATATGGATTCGAGAGCGTGCAGCGCCAGGCGCAGCAGTCAGGACAAATTTGAGATTGTGTCCAATAAATCCCAAAGGATCCAAGATGGTGTTCTCGCCGAAAGAGCCGCAACGGTCTCAATCGGCGATTTTCGAGAAGAAATTAAAGATGTGCCGCAGAATGCGGCAGAAAATCAAAGTAGCAGCGGAGGGATTCGAACCCCCGACACGCGGATTATGATTCCGCTGCTCTAACCAACTGAGCTACGCTGCCAAAATTGACGCTTGAGTCAAAAGTTAACTATGTTGCTGAAGTTAATGACCGTGTTTGACTGCAACTTAACGGTGTAACTGCCTGCAATATAGTAGTGTCATTCTCTGCAACCAAGTTCGACCATTTTTCCAGTCAGACTTGAGATTGAAACTTGGCGCTGAAGAGGTCGCAAAATTAACAAATTGGAAGGGATTTCTCAAGTCTCAATGGCCAATCGACTGCCCAGACAACAAATTTCCTCGGGCAGTTCACCCGCGATTTCCCGATCAAGACCCGATTGACGGGGCTCCAATCAGCATACGGAACCTCGTAGATTCAACAAAGAATTCCCCCTTGCCTACGCGCCGAGCTACTCGAATTCGCCCGGCCATCAAAGATCACCGTGAACCACCAACCCTTATTTTTCTCATGACCTACAAACTTCCTCGGCCGAAGGTCGATGCTGGGCGAGCTTATGCGTTGTCAGAGCCAGCCTTTGTGCTAAAATCGGGGACCAACCAGAAAAAATCGGCCCCCCAAAGGCCGTTTTCTGAGGAGACGTGGCTGAGTGGTCGAAAGCGCCTGATTGCTAATTAGGTGAACGGGTCAAACCGT
>CAZOXC010000209.1:0-6056 GCA_964583205.1 uncultured Pirellulaceae bacterium
GGCAGGAGCTGCAGACAATTGAAAACAGTTCAGGTTGTTTTTCCACCAGGTATCCCCGTAGTTCCGAAATAGCCTTGCCCAATTATTTTCGGATTCGCATTACATTCTAGGCTATCTCTTAATCGGCCATACTGGATTTACAGCCGTTTTCGCCCGTATCTGCCAATTATTCAGGTCGAAAGGCTGGAGGCAATTCATAATTATTGTCAGTAGCGGCTTTGCGAGTGGTAATCATGATGATTTCGCGACCGGTTTGATCGGGATCTTCTGTTTTAACCCAGATCAATTTACAAGCTGGGTCTTGGGGACTCGTCGCATTTTTATCCGGATTCGCCTTGAAACAAATCTCCGTCAAAATCTCTGACAGCGAGTTGTCTGGCATACGAATGTCGCTTGGTCGCTGATTCTGCGTGATTCCCTCTTCGCCCAGGTGTGAACCCATTAGACGGATTTCAAACTTGAAAGGTAAGTTGCCAAAGTCGTCGCGGATTTCTGATTGTAAATCATTCAGCAGCAACACAAGATCGGGGCTGCTGGTGACGACTAAACTTCGCTTACGATCCAGCAACTCTTGTAGATTTCCCGGACCACTGGGTGCGGTAACGACAGCGTCACCTCCCAAGCCGCTGGTCAATGACAATTCAGCAGCGGCGAACAAGTTATGTGCGGCTGGTCCAGGCAGCCAGCCATTGGCGATTGTTTCGCGATTCTCCACCGCGACTCGAGTATGTCGATAAACAAAATCGAGCATATTATCCAGTCGCTGTTTGACGCTGTTCCAGTAGGGCTTGTCCGCCAGACCAGTAACAAAACGAATCATCTCGTTGCGAGTATTGCGGAGTTCCTCGTCCAGGATATCTTCAAGTTCCTTGGCGGGTAGATCGAGACTGCGATCGAACTTCATCTCCCAATAAAAATCTTCGTCGATGTGCAGGCTAAGCAGGACACCGTTGATCCGGTCATCGAAAAAAAACATCAATGGTTGGCGAAGTTTGGCAAGTGATCCTGAAAACAACGCCTGCGATTGTTCGTTGGAAAGGATGCGAGGAACAAAAAACAAGTTGAAGTGGCGATCATCATCGCATTCACGAGAAAGCCGCCCCATGGAACCGCCGAATTCACTTTGTCCTTCGCTGATCACGGATCGCAGAAATTCTGTATCGCTCATGAAGAACCGTGAACCAGTGTCTTGTTCCAAATCAGGTACAAAAAATGAATGCTGGTCAGACACGAATAAACTGCCTTTGGTGTCATCCAGCGTTTCCGCCGCAACGCCAAATCGATCGGCAAACGCTGACAGGCTCATCGGTTCGTTTAACTTGATGACAAAATAAGGTTCGAACTCGCTTTCGCCTCGCGAATGCAGCGAAACAATCAACTGATCGACTTGTTCCAATTCGAATCGGCTGGCGGACTCCCATTGGGCAAGTAACTTTTGAAAGGCGGGGCCCAGTGATTGTAGGATTCGTTCTCCTTGTGGATCCTCCAGGACTTCCGAAGGGCGGAAGGTGAAAACGAAATCCGGCGCTGACGGTACGCCATCCCAGTCGACCGCATAGCCTTCAGTGGGCGATTCCCAAAGTAAATCCGGGTCGTTGTCGACAACGTCTTGGTCCAGCCAGCCGCTGATCAGATTCGCGGCCGAGTTATCAATTTCGGATTGGTTTGAATTGTTCTCGCTGGACGAATTTTCGGTGGAATTTTCGGTGGAATTTTCGGTGGAATTGTTTTGTTCGGTATCGGACGATTGTGAAATCGTTTCTTGCGGATCACCAAGGCCTGAAGACATCAGCATGATCAAACCGCCGACCAGTAAACATCCAACAGCCGAAGCGCCGGCGATGGCCCAGTTGGTGAGCTTTTTTTTCTTTCTGCGAGCGGCAGCGATCTGGGCGTAGTCCTGAGCGTTACTGTGATTCGAAAGGCCGGTGACCTCGCTTGATTCCACCGGGGCCAGTTTTTGCGCGAGCCCAAGATCCGGTAGTTCGCTGGGCGCCGAAAATCGCTCCAGATGCTGTAGAAAGGCTGAGCGAGTCGGTGCCTGTACGGAGTCGGGGAGCAGAAACTCACTCCGCCCGGAAATCGACTTCAGCGATGAGATGACTTTCTCGAACTGAATCGGTGTGTCGTGATGAGTCGATGTCAGATAATGACAGAGCTTGATAACCGGAGCGGGAACGTCCAGCTTCGAAAGCGCCTTGATCTTCTGGACTCGGACCTTATCTCCTTCCTGCCAGGCAGGTTTTTTGCCGGACAGAATTCGGTAAAACACGCATCCCAGTCCGTACCAATCCTGGGTTTGATCCAGAGCGTTGTCCGACTGATAGGCTTTGAGCGATTCGTCTTTGCTGGCTTTGGAATGAGATGCCTGCGGGCAGTCCCATTGAAGTGTTGCGGAACCATCGGGTTGCAGCCAGATTGATTCCGGGGAGATTCCGCCATGGCATTGATCGTGACGATGAATTTCCTCCAGGCCCATTGCCACAAAACCGATTATCTTGGCAGCATTCTTCGCCGGCAAACGTTTCTTGTTCGGAATCTTTTCGGTCAGGCAGATTCCGGGTGCCGCCGTACTGACCAGGAACCGGTACTCAGGAAGGATGACTTGCTGGTGACAGGCAGCAAGATTCGCATGTTGGATATGGCGGATTTTCTCGCACCAACGAGACACCTGCTTCCATCTGGCGTGGTCGCGATCATCGGAACTCGGGAAAAAGTCCAGTCGCACGGGGTGCTGGGTCGGCAGGTGTTTCGCGGAATACCGAGTCGAATCGGATTGTTTGTCTGGCTCACCCAATCTGTCCAGCAATTGATATTCACCAAAAACGAAGGGTCCGGCAGCACCCGCTCCGATTACCTGGTGGTGAAATTCGGTGATCAAGCCCTTGCCCAGCAACCAATCCAGCAGATGAGTCGGGTCTTCTTCAGTTGGCTCGGCATCGTAAACGCTGCGCAGCGAATCGGTCTGTCCTGCGGGTAACAGGGACGACGATTGCAGCAAGTTCCAAATCTGGTCTTTCGGCGTGATCATTGCAAGTTTAGGATATTCTTACACCCATTTTCCGGCTGAACAAATCTCAAAAAAAGTCTGTATTTGGTTTATAGTCTACACTTTAATGTGAAGTAGTAGAATCGACGAATCACACCTTTCACTTGCCAAAGTCTGGATCAAGCAAAATGTCAGTTTCCGAATCTCACCCTGAAACGACGGAAGTTGTCCTCAAACCCAACGAAGTCGTCGACATGTATTTTGATCGGGCCGCGGATGTCTTGGAGCTGGACCCCAGTATGCGTCGGTTGCTGAAAATGCCGAAACGCGAAGTCACGGTTGAGGTTCCGCTGGAGCGCGATGACGGAAGCATTGATACGTTGGTTGGATTCCGAGTCCAGCACAACAATTCTCGAGGTCCGATGAAAGGTGGTTTGCGCTACCACTGGGAAGTGGATCTGGATGAAGTTCGGGCGCTGGCATCCTTGATGACCTGGAAAACAGCAATCGTGGATATTCCCTATGGTGGTGCAAAGGGTGGGATCTGTGTTGACCCTCGCCAACTCAGTGTCAAAGAACTTCAGCGATTGACTCGAAAGTTTGTTGATCAAATTCACGAGATCGTCGGACCCGATACAGATATTCCTGCGCCCGATATGGGAACCGGTCCGGAGACCATGGCCTGGTTCAGAAACCAATGGGAAAAGTATCACGGATTCAATCCGGCCTGTATCACGGGTAAGCCTGTGGAAGATTACGGTGCCAAGGGTCGTGAAGAAGCGACCGGTCGTGGAGTTGGAATTCTGGCATTCAAATTTCTCAAACGACTTGGACATGAACTCGGCAAGACTCGAGTTGCGATTCAAGGATTCGGAAATGTGGGATCGCACGCCGCCAAGATCATGCACGAATCGGATTTGAAGATCCTGGCGATCAGCGACATCACTGGAGGCTATTTCAATCCCAACGGAATTGATATTCCGGCAGCGCTTGGCCATTACATCAGCAACGGTTCACTTGGCGGATTCACGGGAGCGGAGTCAATTTCGAACGAGGAATTGTTGGAATTGGACGTCGATCTGCTGGTTCCAGCAGCACTTGGCGGAGTGATTACAATGAAGAATGTTGATAACATTAAAGCTCGTTACATCATTGAAGGAGCGAACGGTCCGATTCATGCACATGCCGATGAGCGATTGTTCGAACGTGGAGTGGCCATCATTCCCGATATCCTCGCCAATGCCGGCGGCGTAACCGTGAGTTATTTTGAATGGGTACAAAACCGACAATACTACAGTTGGGATCTGAATCGTGTTCGAGGTCAACTGGACTCGATTCTTTCAGCGGCATTCGACGATGTTTGGCAGCTGGCCAATCAGCACCAGGTCAGCCTGCGAACCGCAGCGTTCATGATCGCAATCAAACGTGTTTATCGAGCCGTCGAACTGGGCGGAATCTAGTTCAGCTCGCTGTTGCTGCTACCTGTAGTCGCTTCAAAAAGCCTGTTGTCGTCGCGCTGCTATTCATTTTGATTGCGCTGATGGTGCAGCCGCAGATCGCAATCGCTTGGTGGCAGGATCAAGACCATCCATTCATGTCACGCGAGTACCATATTCGTGACCTGGTCAAAGTTGATGACCAAACCATTTTCCTGCACGAATCCAGAGGGATTCACGACGCTTTGTATCCGGCCGGCAGGAAACACTTCCGGCGAATTTTCGACAATCCGGATGGTCCAGGATCTATTCTTGTCTGCTACAGCAAAAGGGATGGCAAGCCCGAGATCTATTTGCTTGAACAACATGAACACATGGTTGGGCAAGTCGGACACATAAGTCAGAAGCACTCGTATCTGGATTTTTATCAGTCGTCTCGAGGCGACATTTTTATCTACACTCGAGAAGGCGTTATCTACCGGTACAATCAGCGTAAGATCGAGAAATACGATTTGCCCGTGCCGGAAGGAGTTAAAGAGTATCCAAAGATTTTCCGGCCACTGGAGATCGCCGAATCTCCAGATGGTGTTGTGTGTTTTTATTCCGTCGTTGATCCCACTCAAAAACTCCGTGCGCTGAACGACCTGCTGATATACGACGATGGATGGAAACAGATTGACTTGAGCGATCGAAAAACCGGCCCAGCGTATTTCGTTGATGAAGAGAATCTGCAGATCGTAACTCCAGAAGGATTTATCGACGTAAATCTGGCTGACGAGTCTGTGAGCGATCGCAAATTGGGAAAAGTCGCTTGCGATCACTGCGACAATTTCCTGAAACCGGTCCAGGTGTTGACCGATCCGCAAGGGACGAACTTCGTCTTATGGCGGCATTATTATCGAAGTCCTCGTCGTTATGATGTTGCGCCTTTTGACAGCGGTGGGTTTTACCGAATCGGAAAGTTTGAAAATGGCGAATGGAAATTCGAATCGATCGAATTGGGAAAACTGCTCTATCGCGATGTGATGGAGATCTCTGACGCCGACGGAAACTGGTGGATATTTGCCGGGAATACAATCTACAAACGAACTGTGAATGGCGATTGGAGCGAATTCGGATTTAGATATGGAGTGGGCGAATTCAAAGGAGATCGTTTGGTGGCATTGGGCGATGGAAAAGTCTGCATGTTTAATGAAGTCACTTATTCCTACGGTGGCGGCTACATCTACGACTTGGAAGCTCTTCAGACAGTGGAACCACTTTCAGAACAGTGGAGTGAAGTGATTGCCCATTCCTTCAGCCGAACCTCGGATGGAAACATTCGGAAAATCGATCTGTCTCGAGACTTGTCGATTTGGGAAGGCGACAATGTTGAAACGGTCGAAGCTCCCGACGAATCAGAATTTTCGGGCTCCATTAGTTATGCACAGGATTCCAGCGGTGTCTGGTGGGCGTTTTCTGGCGGAGCCACAGACGAAGGTTCCCGGGCACCGGTTGCGATTCTGGAGAATGACCGCTGGAACATTTTTAAGTGCAAATCGTCGGATGATGGGAAAATCGAACTAACTGCGTATCGGCAAGCTCTGCAGTATCGCGCAGAGCAAGATGATTCGGATGGGCTGTCACTTGGG
>CAZOXC010000210.1:0-6036 GCA_964583205.1 uncultured Pirellulaceae bacterium
CCGGCGGCGGTTCGATATTCTTATCAGTCCAATCCTGTGGGTGCTAACTTGTATAACAAAAACGGCCTACCGGCCTCGCCATTCAAAACGGATGACTGGAATTAGCGGTCCAAAAAAAAGAAACACCCTGATCAATTCAGGGTGTTTCTACAGAGCAGCAAAAATGGTGGATGCGGCCAGTACGCTTTAGGTACTGAGGGCCATTCAATTAAAACTTGATACGGAACTTAACTTTGTCATTACCAATCGTGATTGATGGGCCATAATCTCGGTGCCCATGTCCATAGTTTCGGCTCCGCGACTGGTAGACTTGTCGCGAGTTATATCGAGGCTCGCGGTAAGTCTCGACAACCCGTTCACGATACACAGGTGCACGATAAACTTGTGTTTCGTTTCGGTAGACACGATTTACCCGGTGTGATGAACGACGCAGTGATGCGACATCGTCAACCATCAGACGGATGCAATCTTCAATCGCACACAGCAACTCTTTGACTTGGGCTGTTGGACCTTGAATATGACCGTGACCATAGCTCGCATCGAGCTCGGCAGAATCAAACACTGATTCCAGGTGATAAAAACACTCGTCCAAGCGATCAAGTTCGGCTTGCAGACGTGCGAGATCACAACGTGTTCGAGCCAAAATACAGATACGGTTTGCAGAAGATCGCACATTCACAGCGCCACGCACCAGGCTGGTGTACGCTGGGGTATGACGATAGTGGCTTGTTTCGCCAACCAACAAATTGGTTTTGGCGACGATTTCGATTCCCAATTCATCGATATGGTCGTACTGAGCTGAAGCTGTATTCGCAGTTGCCGAGATCAATAGTGCGAACAGTGAAGCAATAAAAGTTTGGTTGAACGAAGGCATGGCTGATCCTTTTCCCTAGGATTGATTTCTGAGTCTGCGAGATCTTCTCGCTGGGAAAAAGAAAATGCATTCCTCGTGCCAAAGGCGAAAACAGCCACCGGGAATGTCACAACACTCGGCATTTTGCGGCCCAAAGCGACCAAAATCGCGATTTGCCAGCAAAAGTACCCGTGTGATCAATTTGATCAATTTGCGGTTGCGGCGTCGTCAAAATGATATTTGATTTCCAGGGAAATCCAGCCTTTAGCTCCATCCGTTCAGGTGCATGTAGGCCTTTAGCTGCGGATACCATTGCCCGGTCGTGCACGCCGCCACAGCCACCAGACCGATCAAACTGCCGGTCATAAACCACCCGGTAAAACGCCCAAGTAGCCTGTCAATCGACTGCCTGCTCCGTTGTCGAGCTGCTTTTTTCAAATAAGGTTGGACATATTTTGCGGTTTCGAGTGTCTGTGTATTTCGCATCGAATTCTCTCAGTTTGGACTGGGACTGGACTGGATAGACAGTAAAGCAAGCCCTGTGCCACAGCCGGAAACTGAACAAAAGCTCGAAAAACCGGGAGATTCGTGTTGTCAGTTGCTGGATTTCGTCAACATAGGTTGCCCTAATTCAACCAAAGTGTGATACACCCCAACCATGTAACATTTGCCAGATCACAAACCAATTTGAATAAATATTCGATTTTGTTGCTCAGAATCGAACAATCCAGTTGCAGTCCTGATAGAATTCGTCTTTCTACACTTTGTGGTTGGGCATTCAACTCGGTAAGCGAATGTTCACAGCCACGCACGTTTTCAGAGGATACTCTAATGGCAGAAGGCACGATTAAGCGACTAACCGACAAGGGCTTCGGTTTCATCGACACCGGTTCAGGAAAGGACCTGTTCTTTCACAGCTCCGCTTTGGAAGGTGTTCGGTTCGAAGAACTCCAGGAAGGTCAGCGAGTCACCTTCACAGAAGGCAGCAGTCCAAAAGGACCACGAGCAGAGAACGTTTCGCCTGTATAAGCGAATCGACTGTATTGCACAAAAGCCGGCAGCTAACGCCGGCTTTTTTTGTGCCTATACAAAACATCTATTGCGGCACATTTAACTGCCAGCATCTATTCTTCTTCCAAACGGAATCGAGCAATCCGTCCTTCCGACCCCACGGCCCACCCTGCTTTGCTGTTGGCCGTAAATGACAAGGCATGAAATCCTTTGTCGCTGATTCTTCCCCAATGGTTTCCAAAATCCATCGACAAGTCCGTTCCGTTTGGACCAACACAAACCAACACCGACTTGTTTGAAAAATTAAGCACGGCTACCGCTGATCGATAGCCGGATGGCGGATCTCCATCAATGGCTCGCCATGTTTTGCCTCCGTCTTCAGTGATGGCAACATTGTTTCCGGTTTCATCCTCTTTGGTATAGTCACCACCCACGGCAATTCCGTGATCAGCATTGGGAAACACCAAAGAAAACACGCCACTGGATTGACCCGTCAGAATTGTCGAGTCCGCTACTTGCCAATCACCCGGCTCCTCACGATTCATCTTCAGGATTCTGGCCGATTCAAGGTCCGAGTTTTGAAATTCGCCGCCCAGTCCAATCCAGACTTGATCACCCAAAATGGTCAAACAAGTCCCACTGGCTGCAAACCCAGCCTCGCCCGTTACCGTCTCAGGTCGCTGTTCTCGATCAAGTTCCCGCCAGGTCTCGCCGCCATCAAGCGTTTCAATCAACAATAACCGGCCGTCGATCGGATCGCTGAATGCAAGTCCATGTTGGTCGTCAAAAAATGACATGGCGTCAAAGAAAGCCGCTTCGCTCGGATGTTCGAAAACCAGTTTCCAGTTTTCGCCGCCTTCGTTCGTTCGATAGACTCGAGAAGGATGACCGGCACTGATCACGATCGCCCGGTTTTCATCAAACGCATGGACGTCACGAAAATCTAGCTTCTCAGCGCCCGGGACACTCACATTGGTCCAGCTCTCGCCGCCATCAAGCGTTTTAATCACGGTTCCCTCTGCACCACTGGCCCAGCAAACCAGTTCATCGACTGCAAACAGACCTCGCATACTCACATCAACGGTGCTGTCCTGCATTTCCCAGAACTCGACAGTACCTTGGCCATCGCCTTCCTGTGCGGCAACCAAACCAGCAACAAGAGATATCATCCCAACAGCAAAAACAAAACAGATGCGACACTTCAATCGAGACATAACATTTCCTGGGCACAACTTTAACCAACAACAGGCATGGCAAATGATAAATGAGAATCGGCAAATGACAATTCATTCACCAAAAAAATAGCCGACAAAGCTGGCAGATCCAGAATCAGCCGGCGAAAGTCGTTCACGGCTGAAAATTTGACAGCGCAACCATGAAGCAGGCGGCGGAACAGTCAGCGGTAGCAGTGAGGCTACCGAATCCTGGCCAGACTAGCTCAACTCTTCCTGGGAATCGTCAATACAAAGCAAGCGCCGTCTTTAACCTGGGAATCGACTCGCAAATCCCCTTTGATATCCCGAGCCAATTTGCGACACAGCGCGAGACCCAAGCCAACTCCGGGAGCCGAGTTCGCGGCGTCCTGATCCGACTTGCGAAATGGTTGAAACAGGTTGGGAGCCACTTGAGGATCAATTCCGGCACCATAGTCCCGCACCCGAAATTCGATTTTGCCAGCCAGCGCTCGACAGTGCAGCTCAATCTTCGGCTTGTCGCCGCCTTGTCCATATTTGCAAGCGTTGTCGACAAGGTTGAACAGGATATGTTCCACGGCAGCAGTCTCAGTTGTAATTTCCTGCTTGCCAAGCTCCGTGTCGATATCGACTTCGAATACCATATCCATTTCGCAAGCCCGGTCGGTCATGCGTTTTTCGAACCGCCCAATCAAGTCGACAAATGCGATTGTTTCGGCCTGCCCGCCGCGACTGCCTCGTTCCAATCGAGCAAATTGTAGAACGTTTTCGACCAGGTGAGACAACCGGTCAGCTTCGCACTTGAGCGTGTTCGCATACTCCTGCCGCTTTTGGTCCGAGGGCAACATTTTCTCGGCAAGCATTTCGGCATACATTCGAAACGTTGTCAAAGGCGTTCGCAGCTCGTGGGTTACAGCCGAGACAAACTGGCCTCGCCGCTCA
Source organism: uncultured Pirellulaceae bacterium (assembly GCA_964583205.1). GTDB lineage: Bacteria > Planctomycetota > Planctomycetia > Pirellulales > Pirellulaceae > CALMEE01. Next base: position 4,000 of record CAZOXC010000210.1, read on the forward strand.
CTCAATTGCAAAACACCTTTTAGCAAAACACCTGTGGCAATCGCACCCAACAATAAACCAACCCAGGCCATCAGCAATGCCATCCGGATACCAGAAAACCATTCATTCCGAATGTCCGTGGCGGGTTGCAACGAGGCGGCTGGCAAGTTTTCTAAACCAGCCACAATTTCGATCGGCAGCGTAGCCAACAGATGCCCAACCTGAACGTCACTCTCTGGATAGACTGGCTTAAAACCAGCCTCCGGCAACGTATCGGCAATTTCCCGTTTCAAGTCGCTTTCAATTTTTTCCCAATCCAACCAGCAACACTGGATGACTTGCTCACCGTCCATATCAACACGACGCGCCAGGAGCAATTTGTTGTCAATCCACATCGGTCGCATAACGCCTTCGCGAATCTCCAACTCCTCGGTCGGGATATTATTCAGCCACTGGGTCATATTTTTTGTTAATTCGTTCCCTACGAAAGCTTGGGTGGCCTGTCCCCTGGCCGTCAATTCTTGACCGCCTCGTTCGGCATTCCAGGCGCGTTGTTGCAGCATACGATTTGAAGCAATCGAATCCTGCATCCTCATTTCCGACTGCTCTAAAGGTTGGTTCGGAGTTCCGGCAACTTCCGACCCCGCGCTGTCTTGCGGCAACACATCAGCGGTCTGCGGTTCCTGTCTGTCGTCCAAAGCCTGTTGAATATCGACTTTGTTAACCTCATAGGTGGTCACCAGGTTACCGATTCCCAGTGGATCGCCACCGTATTGTCCGAATTCCTGTCCATTCTCCCGGTCATCGACCCATTCGATGTTGTCGGGTGAGCACTTGAGTGCGACTTTTTCAAAGTCAACGAACTCCTGAGCGTTGGCGAACATCGAGCAACTCTCTAAATACTGCTGTTCATTTAAACCATTGGCAAGCGCTGTGGAGATTTGTTCTTCATCTGGACAAGTCGGGCAAACGAAATGGTTGTTTGCGTTCAACTGAAAATGAAGTTTCACATAGCCGTCATACTGGCTGGACAACAACGGCGACGGTATTTGATTCGCAACGAGCACCTGCTGTTGCTTCCCCTTCCCTGCCAACTGAACCTTGGAAAAATCATCGTAGAAGGGCTGATATACAAAGTAGGGTCTGGCTGCTTCCCTGGCGACTAAGGGCGTCAACATCCAGTCGATTCGCCACAGCGCCGCGCTGACTCGTTCACGCAACTGAGCTTCCTGCCGAGCAATCTCGGTATTGTGATGTTCTTCAATTCTCAAGTTGTCCATCTGGACCGCTTTGCGCGAAAGCCAGGCCATGGCCGGTAGCACTACCGCCAGACACAACGCGTACAACATCCAAACTTGCCAGGGGCGTTTCATCATCATTCTTCTATAGGATCAATTTCTATTGGGCCAATTCCACCAGTTTGAACATGTAGCCCTTGCCTCGAACAGTCAGCAGTACTTGCGGGTCTGCCGAGTTATCACGCAACTTTTCCCGCAAACGGGCAATATGCATATCGATCGTGCGAGTCGACACGCCCTGAGGAGTAATTCGCCAGACATTGGCCAGCAACTCGTCACGCGAAATCGCGCGTCCGGAGTTCTTCACCAGATAACGCAGCAATTCGGCTTCACGTTCTGACAATTCTATTCGTTCTTCGCCGAACGACAATTCTCGGCGAGCAAAGTCGGCCTTGCCTCCAGGAATCTCAACCGACTCAATATCGCTGGGGCGCTCGGGCGAACGACGCAACACGGCCTCCACTCGAGCCAAAAGTTCTTTGACACTGAAGGGCTTGACGACATAATCGTCAGCGCCACCCTTCAGCCCGGCGACTCGGTCATTTTCATCGCCCTTGGCCGTCAGAATAATCACGGGTTGGGTCGGCCGAGTTTCCTTGACCGTCTCCAGGATTTTCAAACCGGGCGTACCCGGCAAAGCGAGATCCAGCAGCAGCAAGTCATAGTCGTGAACGACTGCCATTTGTTTCCCGGTGTCTCCGTCTGCCGCCTCGATGACTTTGTAACCGTGGAAGTTTAACGAGTCGACAATCCCGCGACG